>CATPAW010000182.1 GCA_955652255.1 uncultured Chthoniobacterales bacterium
ATCTTATCGAGACCGATAAAGGCGCCGCCGCAAATAAAGAGAATTTTCTCGGTGTTGACCTGAATGTATTCCTGGTGCGGATGTTTGCGGCCGCCCTGCGGCGGAACATTGCACGTGCTGCCTTCTAAAATCTTCAGGAGCGCTTGCTGAACACCTTCGCCCGAAACATCCCGCGTGATGGAGACGTTGTCAGTCTTGCGGCCGATCTTGTCGATCTCGTCAATGTAAACGATGCCGATTTCGGCGCGCTTCACATCGTAATCTGCATTTTGCAGCAGGCGCAGAATGATGTTCTCGACATCTTCGCCGACGTAGCCAGCCTCAGTCAGCGTCGTCGCATCCGCGATGCAAAACGGTACGTCGAGAATCTTCGCCAGCGTTTTAGCCAACAATGTCTTGCCCGAACCGGTTGGGCCGATCAGGAGAATATTACTCTTCTCAATCTCAACCTCAGCGAAGGGATCAGGCTGAAAAGCCGAAGACGAATCAGCCGGCGTTGAAGGCGAAGTCTGCAGAACGCGCTTGAAATGATTGTGCACCGCCACCGAAAGCGTCTTCTTGGCGATCTCCTGGCCGATCACGTATTGATCGAGCGAACGACGGATCTCCACCGGCTTCGGCACACGAATGTTGGAAGACTGGCGTCGCGCGTCTTCGTTAAGTTCTTTGTCGAGGATGCTCTTGCAGACGTTGATGCAGCTGTCGCAAATGTAAACGCCCGGGCCGGCGATCAACTTGCGCACCTCGGCGTGGCTTTTCCCACAAAACGAGCACATGGTCAGGTTCGAGGCGCGGGCCATATTTTTTCCTTAACGAGCAGCTTTTATTCCTGGACCTTGCGCGGTAGGGCGGCCTCCGCAACCGCTGTCGAACGATCCCCCGAGGGAAACGCCGCTCCATCAAGCAGCTTCACTTCCTTGCGAGATTTAATCACTTCATCAACCAGGCCGTAGGCCTTCGCCTCCTGGGCCGACATGTAATAATCGCGGTCGGAATCCAGCCGCACCTGTTCTTCGGGTTTGCCGGTGTGTTGGGCGATGATTTTGATAAGGCGCTTCTTCAATTTAAACATATAATCGACCTGCCGCTCCACGTCGCTCGCCGCGCCTTGGGCGCCACCGGAGACCTGGTGGATCATGATGTCGGAATTCGGCAGCGCGAAACGTTTGCCTTTCGTGCCCGCGCAAAGCAAAATCGCAGCCATGCTCGCGGCCATTCCGAGGCAGTAAGTCGTCACATCACAAGTCAGAAACTGCATCGTATCGTAAACCGCCAGCCCGGCCGTGACCGAGCCGCCCCCCGAGTTGATGTAGATGTTGATGTCCTTCTTCGAATCCTCCATTTGCAGGAAGAGCAACTGCGCGATGACCAGGTTCGCAATATGATCGTCGATCGGCATACCGATAAAAACGATGCGGTCCTTGAGCAGGCGCGAATAAATGTCGTAACTGCGCTCGCCGCGGCCGGTCTGCTCCACCACCATAGGGATCAGCACCGACTGCGATAAATTTTTGCTGGGCCCACTCATGATTTTTCTTCTGAAGCGACTGTCTCTGAAATCGGTTGGACGCTAACATTCGCTTTCAGGAAATCAAGAGTCTTACCGAGCAGGATCTGTTCCGCCAGGCTGTTCAGCCCATCGTGCTCCTCGAGTTCCTTGCGCATTTTGTCGACGGAAATGTCATACCGCGCCGCCTCCTGCCGCACGCGAAGATCGACATCTTCGCGCGAGACCTCAATCTTCTCGCCCTCGGCGATTCGGCTCAGAATGAAATTAGTCTTCAACCGCTGCGCCGCGAGAGAACCGGCGCCTTCCACCAGCTCCTTCTCTTTGCCTTTGAGGATGTCGTCCGGCACGCCGCGCTCGCGGTTGCGATGGACAAGTTCGTTTAACGCCCGTCGCGTTTCATTTTTCAAAAGCGCCGGCGGCAAATCGAAAGTCGTGTGTTCGTGCAGGAACTTGACGATCTGCGCTTCCTTCGCGCGCTCCGCCTCGTGTTCTTTTTCGTGTTCGAGATCGTGCTCGATCATCTGGCGAAGATCGACAAGCGTTTTTCCGGCGACAAGTTTGGCCGCAAATGCGTCATCGACCGGCGGAAGCACTTTCGCTTTGATCTCGTTCAAGGTAACCGCGTAGTCCGCTTTCTTCCCGGCCAGCTCGGTCACTGGAAAATCGGTAGGAAATTCCACCTGCACGCTGCGCGTTTCGCCTTGCTTTATGCCGACGATCTGCTCGCAAAATCGCGGCAGAAAATTCTCCGGCCCAAGATGCAGCCAGAATTTTTTGCCGCCGTGCAGATTTTTGCTGGCGTTCGGCGCAATGTCTCGAATCGGTTTCCCATCAATCGCACCGTCAAAATCAATCACCGCAAAATCCTCCATCTCCAATCCACGCTCGGGAACATCGACAAAGTCGGCCGATTGCTCGCGCAAACGCTCCAACGCAAGATCGACATCTTCGTTTGCCACTTTTGTCGGGGGCAATTGAACCGGAATATTTTTGTATTCTGGCAACTCAAACTCCGGCGCAGTTACGATAGTCGCGCGAAACCGCATTGACTTATCCTCGCCGAATTGCACGTCTTCGAGGTTAGTCAAAGAAGCGACCCGCAACTGCTCTTGTGCGATGGCGTCGTGATAGCTCTTCGAGACAAGTTTTTTCGTCACTTCTTCCTGGATCTCCTTACGAAATCTTTTGTCGATCACTGAACGCGGCGCTTTCCCCGGCCGATAACCCGGAATTTTGGCAAACCGCACGAAGCTGTTCGCGATCGTGTCCCATTCCTTGGAAACCTCCTCCGGCGGCAATTCGATCCGCAAAGTCGAAACGGAGCCAGGCTGTTTTTCAACTTCCACCTTCATTGCGGAAGCGATGTTACCGGCGCGCGATTATCTTCGCAAATGTTGTAGCTGCCGCTGTCCTCAGCGGCAGATTTCCAGAAACATTCTGCCGCCAGAGACGGTGGCAGCTACAACGTTTCCGCGTTCTTATGGACGCACTTCCCTCTCACGTAAACCGAATGCACTTGCGAAAAGCCGAACCAATACGCCAACTCGCGATAATCTTCGCAATCGAGGATCGAGAGGTTCGCGCGCTTACCCGGTTCAAGCGAGCCAATCTTATCACCGCGATCGAGACTGTAAGCGGCGTTGACTGTCGATGCCGTGATCGCTTCCGCCGGTGACATTTTCATTTGCGTGCAAGCGAGCGACAGAATCATCGGCATGGAAACGGTCGGTGAAGAGCCCGGATTGAAATCGGTCGCAATTACCAGCGCAAGTCCGGCGTCGATCATCTCCCGCGCGCGCGGATAAGATGTCGATCCAAGCGCGTAAACCGAACCGGGAAGAAGAACCGGTTGCACGTCCGCCGATTTTAATGCTGCAATCCCCCCTTGATCCGTTTTCTCCAAATGATCCGCCGTCGTCGCTTTCAATTCCGCCGCCAGCTTCGCGCCACCGGAATTGGAAAGTTGATCGACATGTATGCGCAATTTCAACCCGAGCTTTTTCGCCTCCGTTAAAATTTGTCGCGATTGCTCGATGTCGAAATAACCGCGCTCGCAAAAAACGTCACAAAATTCTGCCAGCTTCTCCGCCGCAACTCGCGGCAACATTTCCTTGATGACAAGATCGACATATTGCTGAGGCGATTGTCGATCTTCCTGCGGAATCGAGTGGGCGCCGAGAAACGTCGGAACAACTTCGAGCCGCGTCTCTTGATTGAGTCGCCGCATCACCCGCAAGATCTTTAATTCATCTTCGACCGTCAGCCCATAGCCCGACTTCGCTTCGACCATCGTCGTCCCGGATTTTAAAAACCAATTCGCGTGTTTGTTCGCCTGCGCGAGAAGATCGACATCGCTCGACGCGCGCGTTTTCTCGACGGTTGACCAAATCCCACCACCTGCCGCCGCGATCTTTTCGTAGGTTTCGCCGAGCGCGCGACGTTCGAAGTCGTCAAGACGGTTTCCGGCAAAGACGAGATGCGTGTGTGCATCGACAAATCCCGGCAATACAACTCTCCCACCTGCATCGATGACCTCCGTGTCGCGCGCGTTTTTCTCGATCTCCTTACTCGCGCCGACGATGTCGATCTTGCCGTCGCGAATGAGCACGCCGCCATCGCGGATGACCGCGAGGTCGGACATTTCGTGGCCGATACGCGGACGTTTCGGACCTGACAGCGTAACAAGCTGCGAAGCGTGAAGAAGAGCGACAGACTTCAAGATTGACCCATCTTGCTCTCAACAATCTGATCAATTTTTTTAAATTCCGATTCGGATTCGGCGCTAATTCTCCGAACTTTTTCCAGAAGAGCTGATTTCAATTTTTCATCTTTCAGGCCTGCCAAATTGATTTTTACGTTCATCGCTGCTCCATCAATACAAGCGCGTAATGCGAGAAGGCCAACGCCAACATCTGAAATCGAAGCGGGGTTACCCTTTTCAGCCATTTCAGCGAGAATTTGGTAGGATTTGAAGGCCGTTTCCATTACTCGCAGCGGAATCTCTGCCGCATATTTGTTGGCCAGCTGTATGGCCGCTGAGCGTGCCGCTTTTTCTTCTACTGAATCCTTGGGTAAGGCAAATGCCTCCATCACTTTGTTGAAGGCAGTAGTGTCTTCATCGACCAGAAACAGCAGTTCATCCTTCAGTTGCTGCGCCTTAACCGCCCAATCACTGAAATAGTTGAGTTTGTCATCCCAGCCCCGTTTGCTGGCGGAGAGATTGGCGACCATTCCGCCCAATGAAACGCCCAATGCGCCCATCAATGCGGCCACAGAACCACCGCCCGGCGCAGGAGAATCGCTCAGCGTCTCATTGCAGAACTGGCGCAAGTCCATTTTCACCAGGGATTTTTTTGAGACGGATTCCATCTTGAATTCTATGATCTTCTCTTTCGGATCGAAGGGTTTCAACTCACTTAATCCCATCGAGTGGATCCCGATATCAATGAGCTCCTCTTCCGAAGCGCCTTCCGACCATTGCTGTTTACGGAGAAAATATTTTCCCGCATCGACCAAACATTTTTTCGGAAGCATGCCCACGACTTCCGATCCGGTCACCCGCAAGCCGCGTTTGCCAGCTGCTTCATTACACGCATCAAACGCAGCATGTAAGGGCGTTTCTTCAATGTTCGTCAGGTTCATGGAAACCTGAGCGATGCCATATTCTTCGACATACCAGCCAATGGCTTTCACATGTTTCAACATTCCGGGAATACGGACTGGTTCGCCGCTTGCATCGAGCACAGGCTTTCCGGAAGGCGTGCCGTCATCCGTTTTGATCCTGCCGTTTTCTCTCACATCAAAAGCGACTGAAGTGGCCCTTCGCACTGCTTTGGTGTTCAGGTTCACATTGTAAGCGACTAAAAACTCCCGTACGCCAATCGCTGTTGCGCCCGACTTCTCACTGAATGTGGTAGGTCCGAAATCCGGCTTCCATGCCGGTTCCTTTATTTTCTCGAAGAAGCCTTCGTATTCTCCGGAACGTATGATCGAGAGGTTTGAACGGGATTGATCTCTCGCCGCCTTTTCGTAGAGGTAGACTGGAATATTCAACTCATCGCCAACCCGCTTTCCTAATTGCTTTGCACAGGCGATCGCTTCTTCCCAACTCACGTTGCTCACGGGGATAAATGGACAAACATCGGTCGCACCCATGCGCGGATGGGCGCCCTTGTGTTTGCGCATGTCGATGAGTTCCGCTGCTTTTTGAATTCCGCGGAAGGCGCCTTCCACCGCAGCTTCAGGACCGCCGACAAACGTGACCACTGTCCGGTTCGTCGTCGCGCCAGGATCGACGTTGAGCAATGAAACTCCGTCCACCGATTCAATTGCTGCGGTGATCTGCCGAATGACGTCCAAGTTGCGGCCCTCAGAGAAATTTGGCACGCATTCGATGAGTTTTTGCATAATGCGCTACGCCAGGCTTTATCAATCCCGCGCTTTCGGCTTCATCGGGATGTCGATCTTGTTCTGCGCAGCGAAATCCAGCGCGCGCGAGTAACCAGCGTCGGCATGGCGGAGTACGCCTATTCCCGGATCACTTGTTAAGACGCGCTCGAGTCGCCTCTTGGAATTCTCATTGCCATCGGCAACGACGACCATGCCGGCGTGCTGCGAATAGCCTATGCCGACGCCACCGCCATTATGAATCGAGACCCACGACGCCCCGGCAGCGGTATTGACGAGCGCGTTAAGCAAAGCCCAATCGGCGATCGCATCGCTGCCGTCGAGCATTCCTTCCGTTTCGCGGTTGGGCGATGCGACCGATCCCGCGTCGAGATGGTCGCGCCCGATCACGATGGGCGCTTTGATTTCGCCGCGTTTCACCAAATCATTCATGGCCACGCCAAATTCGGCGCGCTCGCCGTAACCGAGCCAGCAAATCCGCGCGGGCAATCCCTGAAATTGAATCCGCTCTTTGGCGAGCTTCATCCAGCGCGCCAGAGTTTGGTTCTTGGGAAATAGTTCGAGCGCGAGCCGATCGGTGCGCGCGATGTCTTCAGGCTCGCCGCTCAATGCGACCCAGCGAAACGGACCGCGACCTTCGCAAAAAAGCGGTCGAATATATTCCGGAACGAAACCGGGAATATCGAATGCGTTCTGCACGCCCGCTTTCTTCGCCTGCGCGCGAATGTTGTTTCCATAATCGAAAACGACGGCGCCTTTTTTTTGCAAGGCGAGCATTGCCTCGACATGCACGGCCATGGAATGCATCGACTTGTCGATGTATTGATCGGGATTTTTCGCGCGCAAAGCGAGCGCGTCTTCAAGCGACATTCCATGCGGCACATAACCATTGAGCGCATCGTGCGCGCTCGTTTGATCTGTCAACACGTCGGGAACGACGCCGCGTCTGACGATTTCCGGCAAGACGTCGGCGCAGTTACCGACGAGACCAACCGAAATCGATTGTCGATCTTTGCGCGCGCGGTCAATTAACTTGAGCGCCTCATCAAGCGACCACGCGATCTTGTCGCAATAACCGCTTTTCAATCTCTTCTCAATGCGCGTTGGATCGACATCTACTCCGAGAAAGATGGAGCCGTTCATGGTGGCGGCGAGCGGTTGCCCGCCACCCATTCCGCCAAGGCCGCCGGTCAAAACGAATTTTCCTTCAAGCGACCCGCCGCAATGTTTGTGCCCCGCAGCCGCAAAAGTCTCAAACGTGCCCTGCACGATTCCCTGGCTGCCGATGTAAATCCACGAGCCGGCCGTCATCTGGCCGTACATGGTCAGTCCCAGTCGCTCGAGGCGATTGAACTCGGCATAGTTCGACCATTGTCCGACCAGATTTGAATTCGCAATCAGGACACGCGGCGCTTCATTGTGCGTGCGGAATTTCCCCACCGGTTTGCCTGATTGAACCAGAAGCGTTTCGTCATTTTCCAATTCGCGGAGTGAGCGCACGATCGCATCGAACGCGTCCCAACTTCTGGCGGCGCGTCCGGTTCCGCCGTAAACGATGAGCTGATCGGGATTCTCGGCGACATTCGGATCCAGATTGTTCATCAGCATGCGCAAAGCCGCTTCCTGGTGCCAGCCTTTGCAGCTTCGTTTGTTGCCGCGCGGCGCCTGAATGATTCGCTTACCGCTCACAATTTTTCGTAGTCGTTATCGAATTTTTCTCCGCGAATCGCTTCCGCCACGCGCGCGATGTCGCCGGAAAGGGAACGATCTTGTGCCAGCGGTGGCGCAATCGTCCTGAGAGCGGCAAAAGCCCGTTCGACACCGCGACCGGCTTTGAGCGGACGTCGATGTTCCAAAGCTTCAGCACTGGCGAGCAATTCGATGGCCAGAAGATTTTCCGCAAGATCGACAATCGACCGAAGTTTGAGCGCGCTCGTCATTCCCATTGAGACATGATCTTCCTTTCCGCCAGAGGTCGGAAGGTTGTCGATACTGGCCGGATGAGCGAGCACTTTCGCCTCATTTAATAAAGAGACCGCAGCGACATGCGCGATCATGAAACCCGATTGCGTGCCGGGATGGCGCGCCAGAAATGCGGGAAGGCCTTCGTTCAAATCCGGATTCACCAGTCGATCAATTCGACGTTCGCTGATGCTCATCAAATCAGTCACGGCGATCGCAGCATAATCGAGCGCGAAGGCAAGCGGCGCACCGTGAAAATTACCTCCGGAAATTACATCGCCGGTTTCGGCGAAGACGAGCGGATTATCGGTGGCCGAACCGGATTCGATCAAGAGCACGTCTTCACAATGTGAGAGCACACCGCGAACCGCGCCGTGAACCTGCGGCATGCAACGGAGACTGTAAGCGTCCTGGATACGCGGGTCGTCCTTGCGATGGGATTCGCGAATTTCGCTGCCTTGCAAAAGTGCTAACAAATGATTGGCAACGGCTCTTTGACCAGGATGCGGCCGGGCCTCTTGCAAGCGCGGATCGAAAGCGGCGGGCGTTCCTTTGAGCGCTTCCAAGCTCATGGCGCCGGCAACATCCGCGACATGAGCAAGACGTTTCGCGCGCAAGATCGACAATCCCCCCACGGCATGCATCGCCTGTGTCCCGTTGAGCAAAGCGAGTCCTTCCTTTGCCTCTAAACGCACCGGTTCCAGCCCAGCTAGTCGCAGTGCTTCGCGGCCCTCCATTCGTTGACCTTGGAAAAAAGATTCGCCTTCGCCGATCAAGCTCAACGCGAGATGGGCGAGCGGGGCGAGATCGCCACTGGCGCCGACCGAACCTTTTTCGGGAATGACCGGACAGACGCGGTGGTTGAGCATTTGACAGAGCATCTCGATGATCTCAAGACGGACGCCGCTCAAGCCAAGAACAAGGACATTGGCGCGGAGCAACATCATCGCCCGCACTTCCGGCTCCGAAAGCGGGTTGCCGATGCCGCAAGCGTGACTGCGGACAAGATTGAGCTGGAGCTCGCGCA
>CATPAW010000183.1 GCA_955652255.1 uncultured Chthoniobacterales bacterium
GGTCTTTTCGCGCGGGTCAGCCTTTCTCGGCGGACTGAAGTTCGCCTTTCTCCGCGGTGTGGATGCGCACCCGAACGGCGATTATTCGTATTGGGTTTCGCAAAATGTCTTCGCGATGTATCAACTCATGTTCGCGATCATCACGCCGGCATTAATCATTGGCGCGGTCGCGGAGCGGATGAAATTTGCGGCCGTGCTTGTTTTTGTCGCCGTGTGGATGTTCGCCGTTTATTTCCCGATCGCCCACATGGTGTGGGGAATCGATGGGTGGATGAATGGCCTCTGGAATCCGGCCGCGAAGATCACCGCGATTGATTTTGCCGGCGGAACCGTGGTGCACATGTCTTCCGGTTGGTCGGCACTGGTTCTTTGCATTCTTCTAGGCCATCGGCTCGGATTTAGAAAAGAAGTCATGGCGCCGCATAGCATGGTGCTTTGCATGGTCGGGACCGGATTGCTTTGGGTAGGCTGGTACGGCTTTAACGCTGGGAGCGCCCTCGCGCCGGATGGAATCGCCGCGAACGCGTTCACGACGACGACTCTGGCCACCGCTGTTGCCTCATTCACCTGGGCGATGCTCGAGTACACGCTGCGGGGCAAACCAAGCGTGCTCGGATTTTGTTCCGGAGCAGTTGGCGGTCTGGTTGTAATCACACCAGCGTGCGGATACGTCGATCCAACGGGCGCGGTCATCATTGGCGTGGCCGCCGGCGTGGTTCCGTTCTTCGCCTGCACGAAATTAAAATCGTGGTTCCACTACGACGACGCGCTCGACACGTTCGGCATTCATGCGGTTGGAGGAACGCTCGGCGCGTTTCTCACTGGTGTTTTCGCAACTGCGAGCGTGAATCCAAACCTAACGAAACTCGCCGGACACGCCTTATGGCTTGAACAGTTGAAGGCGATCGCGATCACGATTGCGCTTGCGGTTATAGGAACAGCGCTCATCGGCGCAATCGTCAAAGGCGTGATCGGTTTACGCATCGCGCCGGAGATCGAACGGCAAGGGCTCGACATCAACCAGCATGGCGAAGAGGGTTATATCACATCGTGAAGCTCGTCGCGATGATATCGACATTTGTTCCTCCTAACGGATGAATCAGGACGCCGAACATCTCAGGTTATTGTCGATCTTTCATTACATCGTCGGAGGTATTGGTGTGTTGGCCTCGTTTTTCCCGCTTTTGTATTCGGCCATAGGCGGATTCATGCTTTATGCCGCTCACCATGCGGGGCCGAATGATCAGAATCCGCCACCCCCAATTGTCGGCTGGATTTTTATTGCATTCGGCGCGCTATTCTTTCTCGCCGGTATAGCGATGGCGATCTGTATTCTGTTCGCCGGTAGATCGCTCTCTCGACGGTGCCACTATTGGTTCGCCTTCGTCGTTGCTTGCATTGAATGCATCTTCGTTCCTTTCGGAACAATTCTCGGAGTCTTCGCGATTATCGTGCTGTCGCGCGATTCGGTGAAAACGTTGTTTTCAGGTGTGACGCCGAGCGCGCCAGCGTAAAACAGAAACGCGTGACCGGAATGGCGATTGCGCGCTTTCGAGATTCTGTTTGCGGGTTAGTGACCGCCGACGCCGGGGTTCATGCTGCTTTTGCTTTGCAACTGCCTGAGGGCGGATCCGTCCACTGTTTGTATATTGTCCGCTCCGGCGCTGGCGGCGCTACCAATATCATTCACTTCGACGAAGCCGCCGCCAATATGGGTGCCGGTCTTCGGCGGGACCCAGACATAATGTTTCACCGTGACCTTGCCACTCGCGGAGTTTTTCAGGTCAAATTCGAGGCGGGTTGCGCGGCCTCGCACTCGCACATTGCGTAGCGCAGTCTTGACGGTTCCATTTACAACGACACTCACCATATAGGTGCCGACTGGCACTGTCTTGCCGGCGAAGCGGCCGTTCGCATCGGTCTTCACGACAACAGGCGCTTCTTTCTTGTCCTGCCGATCGATGCGGACTTCCGCCCCTTGGAGCAGGCGATCGTCAGCTCCTGTGACCTTGCCTTCCAGGATCGAAACTTGAGCCCACCCAGTTGCAGCAAAAAGAATTAACCCAAGAAAACCGATCGGCAGTGATTTGATAAGCATAAGCGTCAGATTATCCGCGAGTGCGCGAGCACGCAAATTTCGACCGCAATCTATGTACCTTTACAGATATTTGTGCCTTTTCGGCGCGTCCAATGTCCAAAAATCCGATCACGTCCGTTTCGTTTAATCCGAGGTACATGCTAAAATTATCGTACGAGCGAGGAGCAAAACCAAATCAGGATTTCTGTTCAACAGAGCAGTCCGCACTTCTCGGTTAAAGCAAGAGGAGCTGCCTCAGGAACGGTTTAAGATTTTCCTGCTGGCGATAATGGCGGGGCTCCGACGTAATGCGCGCCCACGGAGTTGAAGGTAGTCGGCCACTCCACACCTTGCGCAAGGATACGGAAGCCGAGTAGTCTGGTTAGCAAAGATGCTTCGGTAGCGCGACTGAGACGATTGACTGATGTACCCCGGACCCGATTGGCCGGTTGGGATTCACAGTTTCTTCTCCTCGCAGAGCTTCTGGAAACGGGGGTCTCCACGCAAAGGGTCCCATTTCGGATCGAGCCTTAGAAGCGCCGGCGTAAGGCAGTGTCTATACGGAATCTCCAAAAGACGCTGCAGCCTTGGAATCGCGCGGCTACCCTCGCCGACCATCACCTCGACGAACGCCAAATTGTCCTCGTACCCAGGCCCATCCACTGCATCCTTCACACTTGGCAGCAGAGTGATTGCACGCTCAGCTTCTTTTATCGCTGCATCCTTCTCGCCGAGCATAGCATGAATTCGCGAAAGCGCTGACGCAAAATTCGGGTTATCAGGGTCCTTCTTGCAGAGCGTTTCTAGCGGACGCAGCAGTTGTTGAGCAGTGGCTCTCGCGCCGGCAATATCGCCGGCACATTTCTGGGCGCCGATCAGAAACAATTGACCAAAGATCGTTTCGATGTCGGACACGTCGCGAGATTCAGTGAATCGGCTATGAATCAATCGAATGGCCTCATCGCAATGCCGCTCTAGAATCAATTGGTTAATCTTCGTTACGCCGGCATCAAACGAAGGGGTCTGCGCGTTTACGCCAGCCAGCAATTTTCCGGCTTGTTCCAGATTGCCATCGGCCTGATAAATTGTTGCTTCGAACGCGAAGGTGTCGGGGTCATTCGGAACAATGTCCAACACCCTATCGTACGTTTTTAGCGCGGCCGGAAATTGCCGAAGCATCGCGTAAGTAAACGCTTCCTCCGTTAGCAGTTGAGTGTTGCGCGGATCCAGAGCAATTGACTGTTCCCAGTAGGCAACGCTTTCGTCCCAGTGTCCTTGACGTCGTGTAATTGCGGCGAGAGCGAATAGCGCGTCACTATTCCCTGGCAAAACCTTGCCGACGCGGTCGAACGTCGCTTTGGCAAGCTCGTAATCCCGCAGCACCCAGTATTGATAATAAGCCTGCGCGAGCAAGGTTTCGGGCGAGTTCGGTTGGAGTTTTTGCGCGATGTTTAAGGCCCGCTCCGCTGCGTCACGGCGAGCGACAGTTTTATCTTCACCTCGGAAATACAACCACGCATCTGCACGAGAGAGTCTGGCCCAGGCCAGCGCAAAAGCCGGGTCGAGCTGCACCGACTGCTCGTAAGAGCTGATCGCCTTTCGTAAATCTTCTCCCGAGTGCCAGCCGCGCGCTTCCAAAGCCAACCCCCGGAGGTACGCGTCGTAAGCCTCTGAATTGTTGGTCGGCTTAGCCGCCAAGGCTCGTTGCTCGCCGCCGGTAAGCTTGGCTTGCAACGAATCGGCGATTGCTTTGGCGACTTCGCTCTCGACCCCGAAGATGTCGACGAGTTTGCGATCGTAGGTATCGGCCCACAGATGCGAGTCGCTCGCCACCCGGATGAGTTGGACGTTGATGCGCACCTGA
>CATPAW010000184.1 GCA_955652255.1 uncultured Chthoniobacterales bacterium
CGGAGACGCTGTTCGATTCTACCCGCTACTAAACGGGGAAATTTGCCACCCACAAGTATAAAATCCCCGCGCCGTGTCAGCATTAATTTGTCCTCGCGTACTTCCACGCGACTGATGCCGGCCTCGGCGGCAGCGAGCTTGATTTCGGTGAGAAGGAACAAATTGTCAACCGCGGGTGGGAATTGGCCAAAGCGGTCTCGCCAGTCGCGCCTCAGGCGCTCCGCTTGGTCGCGCGCCGTTATTTCTGCGATGCGACGGTACGCCTGGATGCGCAAAGTGGCTTCGCCGATAAAACCAGCAGGGATAAATGCCGGCGCGCATGTCTTGGGCCCGAGGTGAACAAATTCCGCTTCATTTGTCGCCACGAAATTCAGGCGAAGATCGACCTCGAGCCGGAGCCGCAATTTTTCACCTTTGCGTTGTGCCACGGCCTGCTTGAGCAGCTGGCAGTAAAGATCGAAACCGACGGCCATGATGTGGCCGCTTTGCGCCGTGCCAAGAATACTGCCCGCGCCGCGAATCTCCAGGTCGCGCATCGCGATCCGGAACCCCGCGCCTAACGAGCTGTATTGTTTGATCGCGTTGATCCGTTTGCGGGCGGCGCCGATTGTCATCATCTCGCGCGGGAGCAGCAAATAAGCGTAGGCCTTGTGCTCGGCCCGACCGACACGGCCGCGCAATTGATAAAGATCGGCCAGACCAAATCGGTCCGCCCGATCGATGATGATGGTGTTGGCGTTCGGGATATCGAGGCCGCTTTCGATAATTGTCGTGCACACTAGCACGTCGTTCTTTCCGGCCACGAACCGCGTCATCACCGCCTCGAGTTCCGCTGCGTCCATCTGGCCGTGGCCGATTTCCACCCGCGCTTGCGGGCAAAGATCGACAATGCGGTCGCGCATCCGGTCGATCGTTTGCACGCGGTTGTGCAAAAAGAAAACCTGGCCCTGGCGCTCGAGTTCGCGATGGATCGCGCCGCGAATGATTCGCTCGTCGTAACCGCAGACCACTGTTTCCACCGGTAGCCGATTGAGCGGCGGCGTCTCAATCGTCGACATGTCTTTCACGCCGGCAAGCGAAAGGTAGAGCGTGCGCGGAATTGGCGTCGCCGAAAGAGTCAGAACATCGACAACTCTGAAGAGCTCTTTGAATTTTTCCTTGTGCAAAACGCCGAAGCGCTGCTCTTCGTCGATCACGACCAGACCAAGGTCTTTGAAGACGACGTCTCCGGAGATTAGCCGGTGCGTGCCGATCACGATATCGACGCCGCCTTGGCGCAAGAGATCGAGAATCTTCTTTTGTTCGCCTTGCGATCGGAAACGACTAAGCATTTCGATCCGCACCGGATAGTCGAGCATGCGCTGGCGAAAGACTTCGAAATGTTGCTGGGCGAGAACGGTGGTCGGCGCGAGCACCGCTACTTGTTTGCCGTCCATGACTGCCTTGAACGCGGCGCGAATGGCCACTTCGGTTTTGCCGAAGCCGACATCGCCGCAAATCAAGCGGTCCATCGGCCGCGGCTTTTCCATGTCGATCTTCGCGTCAATGATCGCTTTCATTTGATCGGGCGTTTCCCGAAATGGAAACGAATGCTCAAACTCGGCCTGCCACTTGGTATCGGGACTGAATGCGTGGCCGGGATGCGTTTCGCGCTCGGCTTGCACGGCGAGCATTTTACCGGCGTAATCGAAAATGGATGCAGCGGCGTTTTTTTTCGCGCGCGCCCACTTCGCGTCTCCGAGCGAACTAAGCGTCGGCGATTTTTTCCCGACGCCGACGTAGCGCGAAACGAAATAGGCCTGTTCAAGCGGCACATAAAGTTTCGCTTCGTCGGCAAATTCGAGGACGAGAACTTCTTGCGCTCGATTTTGTCGAGCAAGCGCATCGCTTGCCTGGACCATAGCATCAGCGTTCGGCCGGCGAGGCGCCTGCCCGCAAGACAATTTTTGAAGGCCAAGAAAACGTCCAACGCCGTGCTCGAGATGCACGACCAGATCTCCCTCGATCAATTCGCTGAAATCGATTTGCGCGCGATGGCGTTCGGCGCGTCGCAATTGCCGGCGGCCATGCGCGGCGAATCGCCCGAATAATTCCGCGGCCGAAAGCACGACGAGGCTGGCAGCGGGAAAACAAAATCCGCGCGCCAGCGTGCCTTCGACAAGATCGACATCGTCGAGCGCGGCTTGCTCGCCCATGATCTCGCGAAAACGCTCGATCTCGCCTTCGGTCTGAAAGTAGATGACGATCTTTGCCTTCTCCGCGCGCCATTCCTTCAACCGCGCGACAAACTGCGCGCGCTTTGCTTCCACCAGCATGAGATCGCCGATCGCGAACTCTCCGACTTCGCAATCCTGAAACGCGCCGCTGAAATCTTCGGGGCCGCTTTCAATCCAACTCTCGCTGATTTGGATGTGCGCGTCGGATATTTCCGCGGGCTCGATGTCGATCTTGAGATGATCGCGGGCGATGTAATCGCGCACCGTGCCATTTTGATCGTCCACCGCTCCAACCAGAATATCGATCGAGTTTAGATCGCGGACCGAGGTCTGAGTATCGATATCGAACTCGCGCAGGGATTCGATTTCATCCCCGAAGAATTCAACTCGCACCGGCAGGGTCGCCTCCCACGAATAAAGATCTACAATCCCCCCGCGGACGGCGAACTGTCCGCGCGTCGTTACTTGAGCGACCCGTTCGTAACTGGTGTCAACGAGCTGCTCAAGAACGCGTTCCATCTTTTGCGTCGTGCCGCGTCGCAGTTGAATGGAAGCGGAAATGAGAACGCCAGGTTTGGGCGCGGCTTGATCGAGACTGGCGCGGGTCGCGACGATGACGTGCGGCCCCGCGCCGCGCTCGAGCAAAGAGAACAAGGCGAGACGTTCGGCTGCGATCTCCGGGTCCGGCAGAATATTTTCGACCGCGGCCAATTCTGCTTCCGGCAGAAAAAGCGCGTCGGACTGCCAGTTGAGCAAACTTTCGTACAGCAATTCTTGTGAGTGAACGCTCGAGCAGAAGACCCAAATCGTCCTATCGATCTTGCATGTGAGCGAAGCGATGAGAAATGGCTGCGCTGACTCCACGACGTGCGAGAATGAAACCGGCCGCTTCCCACTCGCGATCTCGCCCAGTTTGTGCGCGATCGGCGTGGAATCGGCGGAAAGCGTCAGGAGATCGCGAGATTTTTCCACGGCGAATGTTCGCCGAAAGTTCTCGAACTTCAAAAAATCCGAGACCCAGACGTCCGACCCAGCAAGCCGGCGGAATTAGTTGGTAATGGTGACCGGCGTTCCAGGCGAAACAGTTTTGAAGAAGTTTTCCGCCATAAACTCAGGCATGCGGATGCAGCCGTGCGAGGCAGGATAACCCGGTAAATAACCCGCGTGCATGCCGACGCCATCGACAATCCGCATAAAATAAGGCATCGGCGCGCCTTTAAAATGGGTGCCAGGCGGTCTTTTGTCGTCAACCGAAACATTCGGCTTCACCACGTTGCCGGCGTCATCCACAAAATCGCCGTACTTGGTCGAGACGTGGTTGATATCTTTTTGGATAATCGAGAATTGACCGGTCGGCGTGATAAGTCCTTCGCGCCCAGTGGAGAGTTGCGAGATGCCGACGAGCAGCCCGCTCTTGTAAAAATAGGCGCGCTGCTGTCCGAGACTGATTTTCACCGAAGGTTTCCCTCCAATTCCATCGCCGTCCCAGTATGAGATCGTATCCTGCGGTGCACCGCTCGGACCGAAGCCGGCGGCACCACCGAGATATTGAACCGGCGGCCCGGCTTCTTCACATGCGCCGAGAAGCAGTACCGCAATCAAGCAGCAAAGACGCCGAAAAATGCCAAAAAAGGAACAGGTCACAGTCGGAAAAATTTTGAACGAAGCATTTACGCTCCGTCTAGTTTGAAGTCAAGGAAGAGGGGTGCCCGCCGAGAATAAATCATCGATTTGATAACCGATCTGGCGCGCGCGCTCCGGCTTGAATTGTGCTTGCTTTCATGCAGACTTCGACCGTCTTTTCGCCGCCGATCTTTCTTTCTGCCGTTAATGCCCACCTACGAATATTCCTGCGCGAAGTGCGACAAAATCTTCGAGGCGTTTCAATCAATGCGCGATGAGCCATTCCGCGAGTGCCCGAAAGCGCTTTGCCACCTGCCCAAGTGGGGACATGGAAAAGTGAAGCGCCTTCTCGGCACTGGAGCCGGGCTGATCTTCAAAGGCTCTGGTTTCTACGCCACGGATTATCGAAGTAGCTCGTACAAAGAAGCGGCGCAAAAGGACGCGCCTGCGACGTCTGTCGCCACCGGAGAAAAATCGCCCGCAGTCAAGGAGACAACCGCCAAACCGTCGCCGGCAGCATCGACAAAAACGAACAAGTCAGGGAAAGAATCAACCGCATGACCAAGTTGATTTGTTCCGAGTGCGCGCATGAGAATGAGCTGGAGCGCATTTACTGTCATAGCTGCGGCGCGCGGCTTGATCGCTCCGCGATCAGCGTTCCGAAAGAGCGCCCCGACGAAACGCGCAAACGCATGCGCACGTTTTTCGATCCACAGCGCGCGAAGCTTCGCCACCTGCTTTTCAGGCTCAGTAAGTTGATCCTTGGCGCGTGCGGGACAGCCGCAGTTGTGCAAATGATTTTGCCGCTGGATGTCCCTCCCCCGGTAAAAGCTTTGCTCCTGCCGTCACAGATCAGCCTCGAACTGGAGAATGCGATTACTTATCACCGGCCGGCTCAGCTTCAGTACACGGAGGAACAGGTAAATGCTTATTTCGCCTCCGCGCTTAAGAGTAAGCAGAAGTTCTTAAACAAGCCGTTGCTCGACTTTGAGCGCGCGATCATCGGGTTCGGCGAAGGTAGCGTTACAATTATTGCCGAACGTTCGCTCTTTGGTTATTCGCTCTACAGCAGCTGCTTTTTTGCGATCAATTTAAAGGAAGGGAAAATCGCCGCGTCGAACAAAGGTGGCACCATCGGCCGGCTCCCCATTCATCCAGAGATCATGCAGTTGATAGGTTTCATTTTTGCCGATCTTTGGTCCGCACTCGAGCGGGAGCGCAAATTAGTCGCGAAGATGGGCGCGATCGAATTTCACCAAAAGAGCGTTCTGCTGAGCGTTCCATCGCAATAGAGCGACCGGCGGACCCTCCCTTTCACCCTGCGGGCCCGCCGGCCAACCAACCGAAAGATATCGACAATAGAACGCGGAATCAGCCGAGTCCGATTGTCGCCAGAAACTAGTAGTGATCGGTCATGCCGTACGCGCGCTGATTGTGGTCGCGTTCGTACGCGCGCAGCGCCCGTCGCGTTGCCGGTCCCATGATTCCATCAATAGCACCACGGTAGTAGCCTGC
>CATPAW010000185.1 GCA_955652255.1 uncultured Chthoniobacterales bacterium
GCCCAATGCATCCGCAAATCCGCGCGGACAAACCAGGAAAATGTCCGGTCTGTGGAGTGACATTGATCAAGAAAGAAGGCGCGCCGCCGAAATGAAAACCGTTTTGTGTTTCGTGGCGGTCCTCGTGACCAGCGTTTGTTCGGCCGCATCTCTGGATCAATCGTTCGGCGACGTTTCCAACGCCGTTTTGTTGCGCACCGGCAAACGCGTGCAATGGAATCGTGGTACTCCGCAAGATGCCGAAGCGGAACGTTACGTTCGCTCGCTTTTAAATCGGTCGCTGACGCCGAACTCTGCAGTTCAGATCGCGCTGCTCAACAATCATGAATTGCAAGGAGTGTACAAAGAGATCGGGATTGCGCGGGCCGATGTGATCGAAGCGGGGCTGCTAAGAAATCCGCTCTTCTCCATTGAGCGGCGCTTCCCCGGGCAGG
This sequence comes from uncultured Chthoniobacterales bacterium, assembly GCA_955652255.1. Taxonomy (GTDB): domain Bacteria; phylum Verrucomicrobiota; class Verrucomicrobiia; order Chthoniobacterales; family UBA10450; genus UBA10450. The sequence continues at coordinate 435 of CATPAW010000185.1, forward strand.
CGTTGGAAGCGGAATTAGTGACGCAATTCATCGACATTCTCTTCCTGCCAATACGCAAGCGCGCGGCGAAAGCACAACTGGAAGCGGCGAAGTCGCGTGTCGGGAACGAAATCTTGAAAATCGCCGCGGAAGTACGCGCGGCGTTCTACGAACACCAAGGCAATCTGCAACTGGGCGATCTCGGCGTTGAAGTTGAGAAAGCCGCGGCGGCTTCGGCCGAAGCGGCATTACAACTTCATCAGGCCGGCAACACGCGAGATCTCGATCTTGCGAGCGAGGAAGCGTTGCACGTGCAGGCAAAACTCGATCTGTCGAAAGGGCAGGCATTGGCGATCGAGAGCCGCGAGAGATTAAACAGGTTGATGGGAGTGTGGGGCGGGCAGACCAACTGGACCATCGCGCCGCGTTTGCCCGATCCGCCGAAGAATGAAATCGGAACGAGCGGATTGGAGTCGCGCGCGATCGAGCAGCGTCTCGATCTTGCCGCGGTAAGATTCGAAACGCTGGGCGTGGCACAAGGTCTCGGGTTCGCGCGTTTTCAAGAAATCGGGCAGCAAATCGAAATCGGTGGTCGTTACGTTCACGAAATACAATCGGAACATTCGACCGGACCAATCATAAGGATTCCCATTCCGCTTTTCAATTTCGGACAAGGCGTTAAGGCGCGCACCGAAGCCAAGGTGCGTCAGCTTCAACAGCGCTACCTCGGTCTCGCTGTGCAAATTCGTTCGGACGTTCGCATGGCGCGGGATCGCATGCTGAACGCGCGCCAGATTGTCGACTATTCCCGCGCGACAGTTTTGCCTCTGCGTCATCGCGTCGTCGAAGAATCGCAGCTTCAGTACAACGCCATGCAGATAAGCTTGTTCGACCTACTGCGCGCCAAACAGGAGGAAGTGAACGCCGCGCGGCAGTCCGTCGAAGCGCAGCGCGATTACTGGGTCGCGCGCGCCGAATTGGAGAAAGCAGTCGGTGGTTCGCTAAACGGGAAATTACTTCAGCTCTCTGAGAGCAAAGAAGCCGTGCACGGGAGATAAACGTATGATTACAAGACGAAAATTCTTAAGCGGGACAGCAGCCGCGGCTGGAGGCGTTTCACTGTTGCGCAGTGTTGTTTCCGCTCCGGCGCAAACTATTGCGCCGACTGGGACGCCAGTTCCACTCGCGCAACCGGGTCGTGATTACACGCCGGTGATTACGCCGAACAATGTTTCACTGCCGTGGAAGATCGTGGATGGCGTGAAGGTCTATCATTTGGTTGCCGAGGAAGTGAAACACGAGTTCGCTCCCGGTCTTGAAGCCTTTTGTTGGGGCTTCAATGGTCGCGTGCATGGACCAACCATTGAAGCAGTTGAAGGTGATCGCGTCCGGATTTACGTCACAAACAAACTACCTGCCGCCACGAGCATTCATTGGCATGGAATCATTCTGCCGAACGGGATGGACGGAGTTAGCGGCCTTACGCAAACGCCGATCAAACCGGGCGAGACGTTTAAGTACGAGTTTACGCTCAAGCAGCACGGCACACATATGTATCACTCGCATCACGATGAGATGACGCAGATGGCACTAGGCCTGATGGGGTTGTTTGTAATTCATCCGCGCAATCCAAAATACCGCGTCGATCGCGATTTCGCTTTCATGCTGAGCGAATGGCGCATCGATACCGGCACGATGCGTCCTAATCCAAATGAGATGACGGACTTCAACGTGTTCTCGATGAACGCGCGTATTTTTCCGGGAATGGAACCAATGGTGGCGAAACTGGGGGATCGAGTTCGAATTCGCTTCGTTAATCTGAGCGCCATGGATCATCATCCGATGCACTTGCACGGGCACACCTTTCGCGTCGTCGAAACTGACGGTGGTCAAATTCCGGAATCGGCGCAGCAAATCGAAACGACCGTGCTGGTCCAAGTCGGAAGCGCACGTGCCATTGAATTCATCGCCGATAATCCGGGCGATTGGCCGGTGCACTGTCACATGACGCATCACACCATGACGCAGATGGGCGACAAATTTCCGAACATGATCGGCGTTAAGTCCGGCAAGCTGGACGAGAAAATTCGCAGCTCGCTTCTGCCGGGCTACATGACGATGGGAGGAACGGGCATGGCAGACATGGGCACAATGGGGATGCCGGTTCCGCGCAACAGCCTACCGATGATGGGCGGGCCGGGGCCATTCGATTACATCGCAATGGGAGGAATGTTCACCGTAATAAAAATCCGCGAAGGAATTACTTCGTATGAAGACCCAGGTTGGTACAAGCATCCCGACGGCACGGTCGCCGGGCTGGCCGCTGCGGGGGATTTGCAGCGCGACGGCGTGGATGTTCAAACAAGTCCGAAGCCGCCCGAACAGCACATGCATCACGGATCATAAAATGAAAATCGTTCAATTGATTTGTTTGGTGGCGTTTGCAGCGCCGTTGGTTGTTGGAGCCGATGATCAAGAAACGAAATCTGTTACCGATGTTGTAGGTAAATTTCACGAAGCGCTCCGTCGCGGAGATAGGCCCGCAGCTATGGAGCTACTGGCGCCGGACGCGATAATTCTCGAAAGCGGTTCCGCGGAAACGCGCGACGAATACAAGCGACATCATTTGAAGGAAGACATTGCCTTCTCACAAGCAGTAAAGAGCGTCGATTCTCTTTTGCACGTTCAAGTAGAAGGCGACGCGGCTTGGGTGATCGGTACGAGTCAAACAAGAGGTTCCTTTCGGAGCCGCGAAATCAATAGCGTCGGAACTGAACTCGTGGTGCTGAGCAAGTCTCCGCAAGGTTGGCGCATTCGTGCAGTTCACTGGTCAAGCCATGAGGCCCAAAAAAGTAAGTAAGGCACCCAGCGATCGTGGTGATATCAAAATGATCTACACCTGCCCGATGCATCCGCAGATCGAGCAGGATCATCCCGGAAATTGCCCGATCTGCGGAATGGCGCTTGAGCCGAAGACTCCGGTTGCAGGCGGCGAGGACGACAATGCGGAATTGCGCGACATGACGCGACGTTTTTGGATCAGCGCCGTGCTTACGTTGCCGGTGCTTGTCGTTGCGATGGCGCACCTACTCTCACATCCACCGGAGTGGATGAGCGGCGCTGCCTCGCGTTGGTTGCAATTTGTACTGAGCACTCCGGTTGTGCTGTGGGGCGGCTGGCCATTTTTTGTGCGCGGTTGGCAATCGATCCGTTACCGCTCGCTCAACATGTTTACGCTTATCGCGATGGGCGTGGGCGTGGCCTACTTCTACAGCGCCATTGTAATGTTGTTTCCGCAATTGTTCCCGCCGTCGTTTCAAGAGCACGGCAAGATTGGCATCTACTTCGAATCGGCTGCGATCATTACCGTGCTTGTGCTGCTCGGTCAGGTGCTGGAGCTTCGTGCGCGCAGTCGCACCGGCAGCGCCATTCGTGCGCTGCTCGATCTCGCCCCACAAAAAGCGCATGTCGTAAGCAACGGTCAAGAGATCGAGGTGCCGCTCAACGAAGTGCGCGTCAACGATCACCTTCGCGTCCGTCCGGGTGAGAAAGTTCCAGTGGACGGCAAAATCATCGAAGGAAAAAGCGCGCTTGATGAATCGATGTTAACCGGTGAAGCGATGCCCGTTGAGAAAGGGCCCGGTGACAAAGTCGCTGGCGGTACCGTCAATCAAACTGGCAGTTTCTTAATGTCGGCTGAACACGTCGGTGGCGAGACCGTGCTGGCGCGGATCGTCGAAATGGTCGCGCAAGCGCAGCGCAGCCGTGCACCAATTCAAGGACTGGCCGATAAGGTCGCGGCCTGGTTCGTTCCGACGGTAATCGCTGTCGCCGCGCTCACGTTTGTTGTGTGGGCGTCGATTGGGCCGGAACCGAGATTCGCGTATGCGATCGTCAATGCGGTCGCAGTATTAATCATCGCTTGCCCGTGCGCACTCGGACTCGCGACGCCGATGTCGATCATGGTCGGAGTAGGTCGCGGCGCGCAGGCCGGTGTGCTGATCAAGAACGCCGAAGCGATCGAGCTCATGGAAAAAGCGGACACTCTCGTGGTCGACAAGACCGGTACGCTTACTGAAGGGAAACCACGCCTGACCACGATCATTGTTTCCGATTCCGTTAGCCAAGACGAGTTGCTCGCCGCCGCCGCCGCGGTTGAGCAACAAAGCGAGCATCCCCTCGGTTCCGCGCTTGTGCGGGCCGCACAAGATCGACATGTAACGCTCGCGAAAGTCACGAAATTTCAATCAAGCACGGGAGGCGGCGTCGTTGGTGAGGTGAACGGAAAGATCGTGCTCGTGGGCAAACCGCAATTTCTTAAAGCTCAAAACATTCACGGTCTTGACCAGTTAGAATCGAAAGCCGCCGAACTTCAGGCGCAGGGACAGACCGCGATCTTCGTGGCCATCGATGGCCGTGCCGCCGGAATTCTTGCCGTCTCCGATCCGATCAAAGAATCGTCGCCTTCGGCAATCGAGTATCTGCATCAGCTCGGAATGAAAGTCATCATGCTTACAGGCGACAATGCGCGCACGGCCAAAGCCGTCGCCGAAAAATTGAAGATTGACCAAGTCGAAGCCGGAGTTGAGCCGCAGCACAAAAACGAGCGTGTTCGTCAACTTCGCGACCAAGGGCACACCGTCGCGATGGCCGGTGACGGAATTAACGACGCGCCGGCGCTCGCCGCCGCGGACGTTGGTATCGCCATGGGAACTGGCACGGATGTCGCAATGGAAAGCGCTGGGATCACACTCATGAAGGGAGATTTGCGCGGTATTGAAAAAGCCATTCGTCTCAGTCGCGCCGTAATGAGCAACATCCGGCAAAATCTTTTCTTCGCTTTCGTTTACAACACGCTTGGAATTCCGATCGCTGCCGGCGTTCTCTTTCCTTTTGTCGGATTACTCCTGAATCCAATGATTGCGGGCGCGGCAATGAGCCTGAGTTCGGTTTCAGTGATCTCAAATGCGCTGCGCTTACGTCATCTCCGCCTGTAGGATGGCGTGAAGAAACAAAAACGGAGCTCCCGATCTATCCGGTGATTTTTCTAATGTGGCGCGGAAGGAGGCTCGCAGTCGGAAGCAAGGCATAGTTAGTTGTCCATCATGTCTTACGAGCACACGCGTTCCGACGCTGGCCATTCGCACGCACCCGCGAATTTCAATACAGCGTTCGCAATCGGCATCGTGCTGAACGCCGCTTACGTTTTGTTCGAAGTCATTTTTGGAATCACTGGTCACTCGCTCGCGCTGCTCGCCGATGCCGGTCATAACTTCAGTGACGTGCTCGGTCTTTTGCTCGCGTGGGGCGCGAGCGCGATGGCCAAGAGCATGCCAACGAAACGGAGAACCTACGGACTGCGGGGTAGTTCAATTCTGGCGGCGTTGTTTAACGCGATCTTTTTGCTCGTTTCCGTCGGCGCGATCGCATGGGAGGCCGTGCGCCGCTTTAATGCTCCGGCCGATGTGGCCGCACGCACGGTGATTTGGGTTTCGCTTCTCGGCATCGGGATAAACGCCGCAACCGCGTTGATGTTCATGAGCGGGCGCAAAGGTGATCTCAACATCCGCGGCGCGTTTTTGCACATGGCCGCGGATACTGCGATCTCCGCCGGTGTAGTCGTTGCGGGATTTGCCATCCTTTTGACCGGCCGGCATTGGATCGATCCAGTTGTCAGTCTGCTGATTTCCGCAGTAATCGTTTGGGGCACTTGGGATTTATTGCGCGAATCAGTGAACCTCGCGCTCCAAGCGGTTCCGAAAGATATCGAACCTGACAAGGTGGAGAGTTACTTGGCGCAACTACCCGGCATTACAAAGGTCCACGACCTGCACATCTGGGCAATGAGCACGACTGAAACCGCATTAACCGTGCACTTGGTCAAACCCGACGGCGCAATCGATGATTCGCTTTTGTCACGCATTCAAAACGAGCTGCATGATCGCTTCGGAATCGAACATGTCACAATCCAATGCGAATGCGGCGACGTGGCACATCCTTGCGAACAAGAGCCGGAGCACGTCGTCTGATCGAGACGCGGCTAGATCCCATGAGCGAGCGCTCCACCGATATCCGGTTCGCGCTGCTGCTGACGTACATCACGCTTGCTTGGATGACGATCGAAGGAGCTGCGTCACTCCTGCTTGGCTGGGTATCGAAAAGTCTTCTCCTCGAAGCATTCGGCATCGACAGCGTCATCGAGCTTTTCAGCGCCGGCGTGCTCCTGTGGCGCTTGCGCGTCGAAGCAAGCGGAAACGCCGACGAGACGCGCGTGGAAGCTGTCGAGCGGCGTGCTTCCAAATGGGTTGGATATACTTTGTACTTTCTCGTTCTTTACGTCGTTTTCAATTCGGCCTATGGACTTTTCGTAGCGCACCGCGTTACGGACACACACGAAAGCGCGTGGGGAATTCTGATCGGGTTGGTTGCGAAAATCGGCATGCCGATCCTTGCCAGATATAAACTAAAAGTCGCGGCAAGGCTCAATTCGCGAGCGCTGCGCGCCGACGCAATTGAAGCAATCATGTGTGGCTATCTTTCGATCGTGTTGATAGTCGGGCTCGCGGCGACACGTATTTTGGGATGGTGGTGGCTCGACAGCGTGGCAGCGCTCGCGCTCATTCCCTTCTTAATCAAAGAAGGCCGTGCTGCCATTTCCGGCGCCGAATGTTGTTCGTGAATCTGCTTTCGAGTACAGTTAAACCTGAACGCGAAAGCATTTGGCAATGTCAGAAGAAGCGACGTTTAGCAAGTCATCATACGAACCCTGGTTCCGGACTTCGTGGAGCGTCTGAATTTCGGAAGGGTTGATCGAGGTGATCATTTGTTAGCCGAGCGGAGTTGCTTCTATCTCGCAACTGTATTCAAAAAAAACGTCCGCCAAATCTCGACATTGTTTGCTGGGGAGAACTTCCTTATCGTTGTCTTCTATCTGTAGTCACGAAATCAGTAGATTGTTTGAACACTACGCCGGCAGTGCGGCCTTTACTCGTTGCACAGTCGATATTCCTTTGGACGTAATCTTCGCTGCGTTGCGGATCGAATGACCTGCATACAGTTGCCGCACAATATCTCTATGCTTCCGAAGAAACTGGTCGCGGCTCAGTGTTGTTCCTTTGCGCCGACCCAGCACGACTCCTCGTTTTCGTGCGAGGCCGAGACCTGATTTGATTCGCTCGCGCAGCGTTTCCGTTTCGTTCCGAGCCATCTCGGCGAGTAAGGCCAGCATTATGCCCGATGCCGGATTCCTCTTACCTGAAGGAAGTAGCGTTTCAATGGACTGACTATGCCAATACAAAGAAACTCCGCACTCTTCCAGCGTTTCAACGAACCGGTGGGCAATGCTGTTCTTTCGAGCGATTCGCGAGATTTCATGGACCAACACCTTTTTAATCCGGCCCTCGCGCGCGAGCTGTTCAACACGCCGCAATCCGTGGCGCTCATTGTCATCCACAGAACCGGAGATTTGCTCCTCGCAAATTTCGACAACTCCGTAGCCTTTATCGGCCGCATACTTTTGGAGTTCTGAAATCTGGCGCGCAGTCTCCTGTTTAACCGTGCTCACGCGCACTAGAATGGCGACAGGAATGTGCGAGTTCTTCATCATCGCACCGTCCCTCCATTTAAGCCGCACTCTCCTGCAATGTAATTGAGCCAACGTTCACGTTTGAATCGCGGATTTTCTAACGCACAGAAGCGCGCCAACGTAGCGAGTTGGTCGTCTGTAAAAACGTTCTCCCCGTTAAGTCTTGCGATTCGGTTGTGTTCGCGGATCGAATCCGCCAAGGCTACGAAGTTCTTTTTGCTCATGCTCCCTATACTGATGAGCATGTTTTTTTAAACGTGTTCCCAAACGGGGAAGATTGGATGGAACTTTTCTGCGCCGAAATGCTCCGACCGGCGACCGGTCTCCCCCGGCCACCCCCTTATGGAATCAGGTTTGAGACTGTATCCTGGCCTCTAAAAATCGAGTCAAAATCGAATGTATCAAACCCGATGGAGCGCGAACGCCATTGCCGAGAACTGCTTTCATCGTGCGCGATTGAGGATCGGTCTAACGAAACCCAAGATCAGCGACCGCTGGCGAGGGCGCGCGTGGCTGCAAGTAAGAGATTGTAGTCATCGAAAGCTAGAACGCGGAGCGGCCAGCGGTTCGCTGCATCGCCTGGTTAGGCCTTTGGTGGCGCATCTAAGTTGTAAGCAGCATACAATTTCGGTTCGGGATTCTGCGCGATGATTGCGTCCACCACCGCTCGAAACTCATCCGTTAACCAATGTTTCCGTGTCGCCCACCATTCTCTTACTCCGGGGTAAGCGAAATAGTCGATCATGGTTCGTTCGACTTCCTCCCACAGCGCTTTCTCCAGCGCACCGTCACGATAGTAAATGAACATGCCTTCACAGTTTCTTGTAAATCGGGTGAAGAATGCGGTGAACCTGAGCTTGTCTGGTGCGTCAAGATCGTGGAAGCAGCGCACACCCTGCAGAAAAAGCGCTGCAAACTCGCGGCTATCCTGCGCGGATTTGACCAGCTCGCTCCACTGCGCGGTCAGAATATTGATTCCCGCGCGGCGGCGCTCCTTGTTCTGCTCTCGAATCTGAACAGCAACGTAAATCAACGAGGGAATGACACCAATTGCCGCGACCACTTGCCCGATCGCGGAAAGCATTTCCCAGTTCATGAGGACGGTGTCGGCCTAACGAGAATAAGATCAGCGACGGCTACCGAAAGCGAGCGCTAGTCGATACGGAAGGGTTTTAATCATTGGAAAATGTGATCGCGCAGCGGGTAGCCGTTCGCTGCGTCGCCTGGTTAGACCTCAATAGTCGTAGTCGGGGGGCTCCGGCTCTGGCCTGTCATCGGGATTCGGCCGCTCGTCTCGCTCCTGCTCTGCTTGCAAGCGTTTCTGGCGCTCGGCGATGTAAAGTGGGAACGCGCTGAGAGGTGCAACAGGTGGCATACTGGACAAGGACGGAACCTCGCTGACGCGCTCGGCCGTGTCTGCGCGGAGATGCCAGAAGGACTTATCTGTCATGGAGTGAGCGTATGCACCGCCGTCGAGCAAAGGTGTGATCTCGAGCGTGACGAAAAAAGTATCGGCTGCATCCGCGGGTAGATCGGGAAACCGCACCTTCACTGCGTGCGAGCCGCGAAGGAACCACAAGCCGGAGTCAACGCCGATCGCGTAGGCACCGCCGTCTGCAGTCGGGGTGACGCTCGTAAACATGGTCTCGCGGAATGATGTTGGCTTCTGTGGCTGAGTCTCCGCATGTTTCGTCTTTGCGCGGTCGCAGCCGCTGGCCACAAGGAGTAACATCGTGAAGAAGGTGTTAGCTTTCGTGTTCACGCGTGGCTTTGAGGTCTAACTATAATTGGGCCGCATAATGCCGTAAAAAGAGACGGCATCTTGCAGCCTATTTCGGGCGGTTACTGGGAGGCAGGGGGAAAAATGCTGCATCGAGTCGCGATGATGGCAGGTCGCCGCGTCTCTGGCAAGAAAAGCGTTCTCACGTAATCGCCGAGGGGGAACCGCTAACACGTGCTGTGAGCGCCGGAAGAAATTACCTTTTCGTCAGCGTGCCGGTGATGCGTGTGTCCGTAATCCGCGCGTAAGCATCCTCGCGATTGCTCTCGCAGAGGAGAGTCGCAGGTCGGTCGGAGGTCGCTCGCATCATCCAAGTCGCGTCGTAATCCGGCCTCAGCCCGACTCCCGTGCCTACTTTCTGACCATTGGAGCGGTAGAGTGCCATCGGTGCGGACATGCTCGCTTTCACTGATTCGGTCCAGCGGATCGTATGATCATCCTTGTGAACGACAGCCGCATTTCCAGCGGGCCCATGCCAGTCGGCGGGGCGAAAGGTGACCGATCTCTCGTCATCCGAGACTTCGATGATCCACTTTGCGGAGGAAACCTTGTGCTTACCTTTGGCATTGTTCCCTCGATATGAGTCCTGACTCTCTATCCTCAACATGCCTATCCATTTTCCAGCGAACGCAACCTTCGATGTCGAGGGGGCTGTAGCGGCCTTGCGCTGGGCAGTGGCCGGGGAAGTGTAACCGCAGAGGAGCACACCCACAATTATACTAATCGCATAATGACCGTTCGACATTCTCATACTAGGGCCACGGTAATGTGACATCTAACGAGACGGAAATAAGCCACGGCAGGGTGTCGTGGGCAAACACGCTGAACTTGTTTTGCAATGGGGCCGTTGGCTTCATTGATTGGTTAGGCGGCGTCATCTCAGTCAAAATTCCCAATCGCCGCCCCATAGAGTTGGAGGGGCCAGTTCAACAACATTGCCTGCTGGGTCCCGAACATAGATCGAATGACCGCCTTCTTCCCACTCAACCTCACGCTCGATCGGGATTGCAGCCTGACGCAATTGCTCCCTCCACGCCGCGAGATCCTCGGGCTTTACCGCGAACGCAACATGGCCGGCGCCGGTCGTCCCGTGGGAAGGAACGTCTCTGTCCGGTGCGGCACTCTTGCGAGGATCAAAGACCAGCAGGACTCCACCGCCGCAACGGAAAACCGCGGAAAACTCTCCACGTCCTATTACGTCTAATCCAAGCGCCTCGTGATAAAACCGCTCCGCAGCAGCCAAATCCTCCGCATACAAGACCGTCTCAAAGATTCTGCTCGGTTGCATCGTGACAATTCCGGAATCGCGCCGCCTAACGAGACCCATAATCAGCCACCGCTGGCGAGGGCGAGCGTGGATTGCAATGGAAGTGTTGAAGTCATGAGCTACGCATCGGAGCGGCTGGCGGTTGGCTGCATCGCTTGGTTAGATGGTGCGGGTCGCTAACGGTGCACGAAAGTTGAGCCAGCCGTTATCACGCGAGTCAGAACTTACTGTGCCATCCAGGACGAGACCAAGTCTCGAAATGATCGCCAAACTTGGCGCGTTGTCTGGGTGCGTCTTTGCTGTGAGCACTTTGCTGGGAAAGATATCAGCTGCCAATTTCTTCAAAGCCGTCGCCACTTCGGTGCCGAGGCCTCGCCCCCAGTAATCTTTCGTAAGGATGACGCGGACTTCACAATCATCTGATGACAAGCCAGTCAAAAGGCCACACAGACCGATCGGGAAGCCGCCGGCCAAAGGCTCGACGATTAGAAATCTCAAATCCTTACTAGCGCTGAGAAACTTGCGATAGGATTCCTCCGACTTACCGGACGGTTCACCAAGTAGTTGCTTGAGGTCCGCGTCGTTCTCGATGGCGGTCACGAATGGAGCGTCGTCCGGCGTAGACATGCGAATGCGCGTGTTGACGGTGGTTACATAGCTAAACGGCTTCATCATCTAACGAGACCAAGCTGAGGCACCGCTACCGGAAACGCCGCCAAGCTGCAGGGTGAATGTTTTAATCATCGAAAGTAAGTTTCTCACCGGGTAGCGGTTGCCTCCAGCGCTTGGTTAGACGTTCCGGTGTATTGTGGCGTGCGCTCAATTATCAGCCCCATGTCCATGCCCATGCGGCAATTCGCCAACCGTCTACACCCTTGTGCAGCGCCAGGGTCATCAAGCCAGTCCTCTTAACTAACTGCCCTTTATCATTATACCTCAAGTTAATCGGAACGACCACATACGCATGGGTGCCTGTGACATCGACCTGGCGGGGCTTAAGCAGAGTTACGAAGGAATCGGACATGCCGTTCTTCTTCCCCATACGGGTCAAATCACGAAACCACTTTGAGGTAGCTCCTGATCCGCGCCACTCGTGAGGTGGAAAATCGTCGATGATGAAAGTTTGATCAGCGCAAGCGGCCTGAGCCATTTTAATGTCGTTTTTGTTGAAGCCACAGACGAATTGGCGCACCGGCGCCATCACATCGGTCTCTTGAGATGCGAAGACTGGTCGAGCTCCTACCACGGCGATGGCGAGTGCAATAACTAGTTTGGGCATAGTGTTTTGCTCCTTTGTGCGTTGTAGAGGCATCATTTCGTCTAACATGTGGATAAGCCGACAATTTCGCCGGTTATCCCGCGTATTAGCCAGCAAATCCGACTTTCTCTCATCATTGATACGCAATAACTTAATTAACAGTGCTAACAATGTTTTCTTTGTTACTGGCTCACGTTACTACTCGAACTCTAAGTTGAACCTCATCTCCCCACCGAGTTTCGGTTACACCCGTGTTCGCAAATCGCAGGTCGAATTCTTTCGCTCTTACTTTCTCGAGCTGCTTTGCCACCCTATCCATTGCTTGCAC
>CATPAW010000186.1 GCA_955652255.1 uncultured Chthoniobacterales bacterium
AATTTTCCCCGCAAAAGACCGGCGACCAAAAAAATCTTGATCAGGCCGTGAATGACAAGATAAGCGCCAGCGAAAAACGTCGTATCGGTAGAAAGCTGATGCACTGAACGACTGATGGTAGTTGCAATCCGATCGTTCGGATCTTCGGATAACTCCGGCGCTGTCAGAAAAACGACGAGCCTTTCGATCGCTTCCGGCGCGACAAAGAAAAACGGAACTCCCGCCAGAGTTTCCAATAGACCGGCACCACCTTTGATCCAGACGCTGATCAGAAACAATCTGTGCAAGGTCTTCTCACGCGCGGAGGTAGTCATTGGACGAAGTACGCCGGTGTACCGACACGCGGAAAATAGGTGGCCAGCAAATGCAGATCAACATTCAGAAGCTTAGCTGTTACCCCGAAGTAGCCCATTAGTCGCAGTTGCTCGCCAGCTGCGCTTCGCAGATCGCGGCCAATCGCCATGAGCAAAGTTGCTTTCCCCGTGAGCTTTTGCCGCCCGCGAAATAAAACTGTCGCCGCCGCAGTTCAATATAGGCACGAGATGAACTAACGCGAGTCGCGCGTAAGGTTTTTTCAACGATACTCGTCATCGGCGATGCGATTCCTTCCGATTAGATTCCATATCTTTTTAGGTTGCTTGCTAAACTTGGCACTGGCGATCGCGGTGCTGGGTCAGTCGGAAACGCGACTGGGTGCCGCGCTCGACGCACCAGTGAGAATCCCAGCAACGCGCTTTGAACATCTGCCTCTCGGCCCACTGTTGTTGGATCCTCGCATTGGAATCGGCCCGGATGAAGCGGCGATGATTGCGCTTTATTCAAATCCGGCATTGCGCGCCATTCGCGATCGCCGTGGCCTCGCCATCGCGCAGGTGGTTCAAGCCGGGATTCTTCCGAATGTTGCCGTGTCCTACTCGCGCGATTACATCACCGGCGGCAACACCGCCGGGACAACTACAGCTTATAATCTCAGTGCCGGCTGGGAGTTCAGCGCGCTTATTCCGTTCTTGCCCAAACAAACTGCGGCGCGAAAAAACCTCGCCGCGGTCGATCTCGACATTGCCTGGCAGGAATGGCAGATCGCCGAGAACGCGCGCGCAGCAGTTTATCGCGTCGTCGCATTGGATGCGCAAAGCGGCCAGGCGCGCGAGGCCAATCGGGGCTTGCAGGAAAGTGCGGATGCGATGCGCAAAGCGGTGGAGGCGCATGAGAAAACCGTGCTCGATCTCGCGGCGGTTGAAGCCTCCAGTCAGGATTCACGCGCAACGATGCTTTCGCTCGAACAAGATTTCGCACATCAGCGGCTTGGTCTGAACAAAATGCTCGGAGTCGAACCGCGAACGAACGTGCGCCTGCGGGACGGTCTCACATTGCCGATGCATCTCGAACTTCCCGACGAACGCGATTTGCTTTCCAATATCGAATCGCGGCGGGTCGATCTGCTTGGACTGCGCAAAGGTTATGAAAGCCAGGATGCAACCGTGCGCGCGGCCATTCTCGCGCAGTTTCCGAGAATGTCGGCCGGCTTTGTGCGGGCGAAAGACAATACCAACGTGCAGAGTAGCGGATTCAGTGTCGCCATTGACGTCCCAATTTTCGATCGCAACCAAGGCGCAATTGCGATCGAGCGCGCAACCCGGCAGCGTTTGCTGGACGAATACAACCAGCGCGTGTTTGAAGCGCGTGCCGACATTGCGATGGCCATCGCCGACATTCGCTCGTTAGATCGACAAGTAGCAGCCGCACAGGAAGCGCTGCCCGTTCTCGAGCGACTCGTCGATTCCGCACAGAAAGCGCGCGAGCAAGGCAATGCCGACGTGCTCAGTTATTACATTGCGCGCAATAGTTTGCTCCAGAAAAGAATCCAGTTGATCAAACTCCAGGAACAATTGCTCGAAGCGCACACCGCGCTTGAGATTGCTTCCGGCCGTTTCTTGCCGTCCAATGCCGCGATGAACTTGCGATGAAAAAGCGAATCATCATCACTGCGATCGTCATCCTCATCGTCGCCGGGCTTGCTTATCTCGTGCAACGATTCCGCACCGGCGGCGAGGAGAAAACGAGCGGACCGGTTGCGCAAGTGCAGGTGGCGAAAGTGGACCGGAAAACGATCAGTGAAAAAGTGATCGTTTACGGGAGCGTGATCGCGCAGCCTGGTAAGACACATTCGGTCTCAGTGGCCTTCGAAACGCGTGTGCAACACATTCTCGTCGCGCCTGGTCAGTTCGTGCAAGAGAACGATCCTTTAACCGAAATCGAGCCGAGCCCGGCGGCGCACCTTCAATTTCAACAGGCGAAGAACGCCGAGGAAGCCGCGCAGAAAGAGCTCAAGCAGACGCAAGAACGCTTTAATTTGAAGCTCGCCACAAATCAGGACTTGAGCGCGGCGGAAAAAACGGCGCGCGACGCGGAAGCGCAGCTCACCACTTTGCAACGCGCCGGCGCCGGAGGTGATAATCGCATTCACTCCGACATGGCGGGCGTGATTGCCAAAGTGAATGTGCAAGACGG
>CATPAW010000187.1 GCA_955652255.1 uncultured Chthoniobacterales bacterium
ATCTGATGAACGATCAAAAGAAGGTCCTTCGCATCTCACCCGAAAAAATGAAGGCCGCCGCGGAAATGATCGGCAAGTTCAATGGGAAGAAAGAAACCGTTGAAAAAGCAAAACTCACTCCCACCGGGAAGAAAGAAACCATCGGCGGCTACGAAACCGAGCAATATGTTTACGAGACGCCCTCTTTCAAAGCGACCTATTGGATTGCGTCCAAATATCCGGACGGCGCCGCCATTCTTAAACAGTTGCAGTCGCTCAACTCGGAGGTGTGGAACCCAAAACGCATGGGAGTGCCGGATTACCGCGATTTCCCGGGTTTACCGCTCAAAACAGTCGTGTCGGTGAGTGGAAGTGAAGTCACCACTACGCTTACTTCCATTAAACAGGACCCGTTAAACGACGCCGAGTTCGCGATTCCGGCAGATTTTCAGGAAGTGAAAATGCCGGAAATGAACGCGCTTCTACAAAACGAAAAGAAGCCGGCCGCAGAAGTTTCGCCGAAACCTTAGCCGGACCGGGCTCGGCCGCGTGCGTCCGCTGTTGTTGCTTGCCTCCAACTCCCCCCGACGGCGTCAACTATTGACCGAAGCCGGTTTTGAATTTGCGACCATCGCGCCGGATGTCTCGGAAAAGTTCGATGTCGATCTTACCCTGCGTGAGCTCACCATCCTCAACGCGATGCGCAAGGCGATATCGATTGCGCGCGCGCATCCGGGAGAAATCGTGCTCGCGGCCGATACGCTGGTTGCGCTCAATGATCAAATCATCGGGAAACCCAGGGATGTCGATGAAGCGGCCGCGATTCTGCGCCGCTTGAGCGGACGCGCTCACGAAGTCTGTTCGGCTGTGTTCATCTGTCATCTCACCAGCGCACGATCGACAAGTTTTTATGAAATCTCGCGCGTCTGGTTTCGCCGTTTGAGCGATGCGGCGATTCGCGCTTACCTCGACAAGGTGAACCCGCTCGACAAAGCCGGCGCCTATGCCGCGCAGGGACATGGCGCGGAGATCGTCGAAAAAATTGAGGGCTCTTACACCAATGTGGTCGGTTTGCCGATGGAAAAAACAACGGCCGCGCTCGCCGGGTTCGGGATCAAGCCGAAGACGGCCTAACGAGTTTCGACCAACTCGGATTTTCTCTCGACCTGCGGCTCTGCTTTGTCGCGCTTGAGCACGCGATACAAAAACCAAACGATGAAACAATTTGCCAGGAGAATGAGTAACGCCACCAGGCTCGGCCGATGCCCCAGATGCCGCACCTCCAGCGGGATCAGCGCCCCGGTTGCGAAAATCATGAGCAGTTCGGCCCAACGCTGTTGAAAATAAACCCCAAGTCCTTCGGTAAAGAGGACCGCGCAATAAAATAGCGCCAGAAATCCGGTCGCGCGCAACGCGCCGCCCGCCAGCACGTCTTGCAATTTGCTCAAAAGAAAATGGATCGCTTTGCTGTGGCCTAGCAAAATTTCTTCATTCGCCCAATCGGAGATCGCATCCAGCCAGCGATCGCGCGCATTCAAAAAAAGCAGGGAGAAGCCCAAAACGAACAGGAGAACGCCCTTCGCGATTTTGAAAAGCGCGATCAGTTTGAGATACCGGACGCGGCGCGGCGCCCGCAGAATCGCAGGAACATGCGTCGGATCACTCATCAACGAACTCTTCGCCGAATTCGTTCACTCTGCAACGATTGGATTTTCGCGGCAGCAGATTTCGAGTTTGTTTCCGTCGGGGTCTTCAAAAAAGAAGGCGTAGTATCCGGAGCTGTAACCCGGGCAAACTTCCGGGCCCTCCAGATTTTGGCCGCCGATTTCTGTCACCAGTTTCGCGATGCGATCGACTGCATCGCGGGTCTCTGCCCAAAACGCGATGCGCGTTCCATTCGGTTGATGTTGTCGATCTTCGGTGAACCCAAAAAAATCGGACGGCTTATCTTTGCCAGCCGAGTAAAAGGTGCCCCAGGTCTCGTCCGAGCGATCGCAGGTAAATCCAAGCGCAGGCAAAAGTTTTTCGTAAAACCTCATCGCTCGTTGGAAATCTTTTACCCGCAAATCAATGTGATCTAGACGTCGCGTTTTCATTTTAGGATTTTCGATTCTGGCGGCGAATCATCAACTTCAATCCGGACCAGGTTTCATCGACAGCGCAAACTTTTATGTCGACGAACCCAAGGGGCAAGGCGACCTCGCGAATAACGTCTTCCGTGATGTCTGTGGCGACGCCGGATGATTTCTTGGCCCACGAAACCCAGAGCGTTCCCGGGTCGGCGATTTTGGTGCGAAGGCGGCGCAGTTGCCTTTCCAGTTCGTTCCGGTGCGTGGTGAAGAAGTGAATGAAATTCGAGTTTGCGAGGACTCGACTGGTGAACTCCACGCCATTTGCGAAGTTGCCAAGTAATTTCCGGTAATTCGTTGGCGCGTTGATGAGAACAACGGTGGTGCCGGGTTTCATCCCGAGTTTTTGCGCGAGCGGTGTCCCGGAATAGCCAGCCATACTTTTGCGGAGAGTAACGCGGGAAGCTAGCAGTGCAATCGCTTGCGAAACATACCGAAATCCACTTTCATAGCGTCAATTTCAAGCGTGCAAACAAAGATCGACAAGTACCTCTGGCTCAGCGCGCTAATTGCTTTGTCGATCTTAACGGCGAGTTGCGGAGAACGACGCAACATCGTTTCCGGCACGATTGAAGTGGACGAGGTCCATGTCGGTCCGCGAATGAGCGGACGCGTGCAGAAAATTTTCGCGCAGGAAGGCGACAAACTTCAGGCCGGACAACCAATCGTCGAGTTGGATGCGGCGGAACTGAAAGCGCGTCGCGATCTGGCCGTCGCTCAGATCGACAGCGCCACTCACGATGCCGAGTCGCAAGTGGCCTTGTTGGAATTCCTGCGTGACGACGCCAAGCGCCAGCAGGACTTGCTAAAGCGCAAAGTAATTTCGCCCACTGACGCGCAGAAAGCTGCCAGTTCGGCCACAGCGCAAGAAAAGATCGTCGCGGCTGCGCAGACACGCGTCATTCAGGCGCGCGCGCAATTGGCGGATGTCGAAGCGCAACTTGCCGAAATGCAAGTGAAGGCACCAAGTGATTGCGTGCTTGAGGTTCTAAATGTGAAAGTGGGCGATGTGCTGGCAGCGAACCGTGAAGTGGCCACGCTGCTTCTTCCGCAACATCTTTGGGTTCGCGTTTATGTGCCCGAGCCATGGCTCGGTCTAATTAAGATCGGCGATCATGTCCGCGTCCGGGTCGATTCCTTTCGCGGCAAAGATTTCGACGGCGCAGTCGAGCAGGTCAATCGCCAGGCCGAGTTCACTCCGCGCAATGTGCAAACGGTCGAAGACCGGATTCGCCAGGTTTTTGGCGTAAAAATTCGTTTGCCGAGCGGCGACGATCGATTGCGCGCCGGGATGGCGGCCGATGTTTATTTCTCGAAAGTGAAATGAATCTGGAAACTATCTTTTTTGTCATTCCGAGCGAAGTCGAGGAATCTCTCACTGTTAATTTTTGTAACTTTAAGACGACGATGAGAGATCTTTCGACTGCGCGTCACTGCGTTCCGCTCTGCTCAAGATGACAAGATGGATGCGATGATTGAATGCGAAGGGTTGACGAAACGCTTCGGCGCATTCACCGCCGTCGATCGCGTTTCCTTTTCCGTCGCGAAAGGTTCGATCTTCGGATTTCTTGGGCCGAATGGCTCCGGCAAATCGACCGTCATCCGGATGCTTTGCGGAATTCTTGAGCCGAGCGACGGAACCGCGCGCATCGGTGGGCATGATGTTGTGCGCGAGACCGAGTCGATCAAAGACATGATCGGTTACATGTCCCAAAAATTTTCGCTTTACGATGAGTTGACCGCGAATGAGAACCTCATCTTCGCCGGTAAACTTTATGGGCTGCACGGCCGGCAATTGAATCAGCGCCGCGATGAATTAGTCGCGATTACTCATCTGGATCCGTACCTCGACCGGCGCGCGGCTTTGCTTTCCGGTGGCTGGCGTCAGCGTCTCGCCATGGCCTGCTCGCTCATGCACAAACCGACCGTGCTGTTTCTCGACGAACCAACCGCAGGCATCGATCCGGTCGCACGCCGTGAGCTGTGGGATTTGCTCTTCGAATTTGCGGGCCAAGGGATGACGCTCTTCGTCACCACGCATTACATGGACGAAGCGGAGCGGTGCGATCACGTCGGTTACATTTACATGTCCCGATTGATCGTGTGCGGTGAGCCGGATGAGTTGAAACAGATGCCTGAAGTCAGTCCGCCTGGCACGCGCCGGCTCGATGTGACTTGCGATCACGTCACGACCGCGTTGCGGGCAATGCACGAACTACAGGGCGTCCGAAACGCGACTGTTTTCGGTCAATCGATGCACCTGCTTGTCGATGAAAGGGTGCGGCGCGCGGAGATTGACGAAAAACTGCACAGCGTCGGGATCAGTCATGCGGAAATTCACGAGATCGGTCCGTCGCTTGAGGATGTCTTTGTCACGCTTTCGGCGAAATACGCGGGCGAACAGCAGAAGGCGGCATGAAACGCAAACCTTTCCGCGGACTTGGCGCGATTTTGTTCAAGGAATTCATCGTCGTCTGGCGGGATCCGATGACGTTGTTCTTCATGTTTTTTCCCCCGCTGGTGGAGATGATTGCGTTCGGCTACGCGCTGGATACCGACGTGAAGCATATGGCGCTGATCATTTTCAATGAGGATCGCACGGTGGAAAGCCGCCAGTTCATCGACCGCTTCGTCAACACTGAGACCTTCCGCGTGGTTGGCGAAGTCCAGAGCATCGATGCGATGGCGAGCGCAATTCGCAAAGGCCGTGCCTATGCCGGACTGCAAATTCCGCCGAAGTTCACGCAAAACGTGCGCGCCGGTTATCCGGCGCAGGTGCAATTGCTGGTCGATGGATCAAACTCGACGACGGCTCTGCAAGCGCTCAATACCGCACTGGCCGTTGCCCTCACCCAATCGATCGAATCGCTCCTGCGTGAGACCGGCCGGCATGGCGTGCCGATCGATATCCGGCCGCAGATGCTCTACAACCCAACGATGCGTAGCCCGAACTTTTACATCCCGGGTGTGATTGGAATTGTTTTGCAAATCGGCACCACTTTCGCGACTGCAATGGCCGTAGTGCGCGAGCGCGAGAAAGGTACGCTCGAAACGTTGCTAGTTAGTCCGCTGAGTCGCTGGGGACTCATGCTCGGTAAGCTGGTTCCTTATCTCTGCATCGGCATGACGATGGCGGTGATCCTTTTTTTGATCATGCGTTTCCTCTTCAATGTGCCGATTAACGGCAGCGTGTTCGCGATGATGTTTTCCACGCTGGTTTACGTTTTTGCCCTGCTCAGCCTCGGCCTGCTTGTCGGCACGAAAGCCGAGAACCAGATGCAAGCGCTGCAAATATCGATGACCTACATGTTGCCCAGCGTTTTTTTCTCCGGCTTCGTCTTCCCGCGGGAAACCATGCCGTGGATTTTTTACGCGCTCGGCACGCTCCTGCCCGCGACGTATTTCATCTCGCTCATGCGTGCGATCATTTTACGCGGCGCGATTTTTTTCGAATACTGGCCGCACCTCATCATCCTGATCATCATGTCGATCTTACTCTTCTCTTTCTGCGCACTGCGCTTTAGAAAAAAGATCGGCTGAACATTTCAGCGGATCTCGCGCCTCGGCAATAACCAATCGAGAGCATTATACAAGTCAGCCACCGCCGCGCCTTCGATCGGAGTGTTGTGATCGGCGCCGCGTAACGTGATGACGCGCTTCTCACCGGCGTAGGCGGTAACGACGAGATGCTGATAGCGCGGCGCTACCACTTCGTCCTTTTCAGCCAGCAGAAAAATTGCCGGCGCGCGAAT
>CATPAW010000188.1 GCA_955652255.1 uncultured Chthoniobacterales bacterium
ACATTGAGCTGACCTACAAACTTAAAGGCAAAACCACCGAGACAGATAAATGGGAGCTTTCCGCCGATGGCAAGACGCTGACGCAAACCGTAACCTACCCCGGTGTCAGCAAACCTGAGGTCGACGTTTACAACCGCGAGTAGAAGGATCGTTTGGGGGAAACAACGAGGTCGTATCTAAACATTTGACATTTTCCTGCTCGGAAGACTGAGGCACTGACAACTCAAAAACCTGATTTTCGAATTTTAGAGGTCGGACGTCCCGCCTTTTGCCTAGCGGACTCGGTTGGTGGCGCATCACTACTGGTGACGCGCTCTCTTGATGCTTTACTTTCGATCCTAAACCAAACGCACTCGTTCAAGCAATGGTTTTGAAGGGTCGCGCTTGGCCTGTGATTTTGACTTACCAAAATTTTTTTTGGAACAGAGAGACCAATAATACGCAACCCCCGGCCTTCCTCATAGGGGGCCCCGGCGGGTAGGACCGGCCTCGAAGGATGCTTGTTAGGCTTCGAGCGATTGCGGGAAGACGTTAGGCCGTCGTCGTTCTCTTGATGCCCTGCGACACTGCGACACGAAAACAAAACGTCAGTGCAACCGGGAAACAGTGGAGCAGTGCGCTACGACTGTGCGGGTGAGTCGGCGTGCGCTCTTTCGAGAGAGCGAGAGCGGCTAACCCGGTACAACTACGTGGCGGTAGAATGTCGCTCTAGAAATCCCCAACCCCTCACAAATCTCGACAACCTGAGTTTTGGAGTCTGCGTAGAGTGAGCGAGCCATTTTGAGTTTCTTGGCATCCATTGCTCTCGGACGACCGCCAAGGCGACCCCGACTTCGAGCAGACGCCAATCCGGCCTTCGTCCGATCGCGGATAATGTCGCGCTCAAATTCGGCCAACGCCCCAAAGATATGAGAAAACAGTTTTCCGCCACTGGTGCTCGTATCAATGTTTTCTTGCAGACTCCGGAAACCTTTCTGCGCCCTTTGAAGGGCCACAACGGTTTCAATGAGATGCTTTAGAGAGCGTCCGAGCCTGTCCAACTTCCAAACCACGAGGGTATCACTTTCGCGCATGAAGCTTAGCGCCTCGGCCAGTCCCGGTCGCTCCGATTTCGCGCCGCCTGCTGTATCGGTGAAGATTCTTTCTCACCCTGCCTTCGTTAGGGCATCTGTTTGAAGGTCTAGATTTTGTTCAGCAGTGGAAACTCTGGCATATCCAATAAACATTCCTCGATTGTCGCCAATTCGTCTCAAAAGTACAAGAACAATGTCGATTCGGGACTTTGATTTTGAGACGGCTAAAGAAGAACTCGTTAGGCGTGTTTAAAGCAAAATCGATTGGAACAATCCCACTCTCAATAACGTTCGTTTTTGAAACATATCGTCGTGACGCTCGCAGCAAGCGGTGGACGTGCACGCCGATACGCAGCCTCTGAATGGAATTGAGTTCAATAAGTGACGAATAAAATGATCTACACGTGCCCCATGCATCCGGAGATCGACTTTCACAAAGAAAGCGCAGCGATGGCTCCGAAGCGTCGTGAAGAATCGACCTTGTCAAAATTGGCCACAAAACTCTGAAAAAATCAGAAATATGGTCGACGTTAAACTAATTTCTTCCGCATCTAGTAAGGAGAGAACCATGAAAAATGAAAATTCGGAATCGGTGGCGAGAAAGCTCGTCGCGGCGGGCAAGGGAATCCTGGCAGCGGATGAAAGTTTGCCGACGATCGAAAAGCGATTGAAAAGCATCGACGTTGCTTCAATGGAGGAGAACCGGCGCGCATACCGTGAAGTTTTATTTACCACAGCTGGCCTAGGCGAATTTATCAGCGGCGTGATTCTCTTTGACGAGACGATTCGGCAGAAAACTCGCGACGGTCGCACCTTCGTCGAGGCGCTGGAGCAGCAAGCGGTTATACCCGGCATCAAAGTGGACAAAGGCGCGAAGCCTATGGCGAATTTCCCCGGCGAGAAAATCACCGAGGGTCTTGACGGGCTGCGCGAGCAGCTGGCGGAATACCGGCAGTTGGGAGCGCGCTTCGCCAAATGGCGCGCGGTGATCGGGATCGGCGAGAAAATTCCTACACAAAGATGCATCGAGACAAACGCAGAGTTGCTGGCGCGCTACGCGGCACTGAGCCAGGAAGCGGATTTGGTGCCGATCGTCGAACCGGAAGTGCTCATGGATGGCGCGCACACTATTGAACGGCACTTCGAAGTCACCGGGCAAACACTGCAAATCGTTTTCCATGCTTTGGCCGAGTACCGCGTTGCACTGGAGGCGATACTATTGAAACCGAACATGGTGCTTTCGGGAAAAGATTGCCCGCACCAAGCTTCGGTGCAGGAAGTCGCTGAAGCCACTTTGCGCTGCATGAAGCGCGTGGTCCCCGCCGCTGTTCCCGGGCTTGTGTTTCTCTCGGGCGGGCAAACTGATTTGCAAGCCACGGAACATCTCAACGCGATGAATCGTCTGGATCGTGTGCCATGGGAACTGAGTTTTTCCTTTGGGCGCGCCCTGCAAGCTCCCGTGCTCAAAGTCTGGAAAGGTGACCCGACGAATGTTGCTGACGCGCAACGGGCGTTCCATCATCGCGCCTGGTGCAATAGTAAAGCGCGCTTCGGCAAATACACCGAAGAAATGGAAACCAAGAAAGCGGTCGCATGAACACCAAGAAGGGCGTGATCGGTATTCTCACCGGCGGAGGGGATGTGCCGGGGCTGAATCCCGCGATCCGCGCGGTCACCATTCGCGCCCTGCGCGAAGGCTATCAGGTCGTCGGTCTCCGCCGTGGCTGGCTTGGCCCGATCAGCATCCTACGCGATGAGCACGCCGACAACACTGAGCACGTTCAAATCCTGTCGGAAGAGATCGTCAATCGTGCGGCACGCACCGGCGGCACGTTTCTACACACCTCGCGTACGAACCCGCCAGCCGTGAAAAAAGAAGATGTGCCTGAGCCGCTGCGCGCAACTTACAATCAAGACAAGAACGATCTCACTCCCGAAGTCATCAAGAATCTGGATTGGCTGGGCATTGATTATCTGATTCCGATCGGCGGCGACGACACGCTTTCTTTTGCGACCCGCTTGCACAAGGAAGGCGTCAAGGTCGTCGCGATACCCAAGACGATGGATAATGACGTGCCGGGCACCGATTATTGTATCGGATTTAGCACCTGCGTCAGCCGCACGATTGAGTTGTCGAATCGCCTCCGCACGTCGGCCGGGTCTCACGAACGATTTCTCGTTATGGAAGTGTTCGGACGCTACGCGGGGTTCACCGCGATGCTGCCGACAATGGCGGGCGCGGCGAATCGGTGCGTCATCCCCGAATACAAATTCGACATCGAGCATCTGACCGAATTGTTGTGCTATGACCGCGCGCGCCATCCGAGCAAATATTCAGTCGTCATCGTTTCAGAAGGGGCAATGTTCGAAGGCGGCGAGATGGTGTTCTCCGATAAGACGACCGACGCGTTCGGGCACGTGAAACTCGGCGGCATCGGCGACCTCGTCTCGGCAGAGCTCAAAGAGCGTTCTGCCAAATACAACAAGGGCAAACCGATCCATGTCATCAACCAGCGTCTCGGTTATATGGTGCGCGGCGGCGATCCCGACGCGATTGATTCGATTGTGCCCATGGCCTACGCCAACCTCGCCCTTGATCTTATCCTGCGCGGTGCTCACGGCCGGCTGGTGGTCTTAAAGAACGGGCGCTATGACAACGTACCGATTGAAGTGGTGACCAGCACCAAGAAAACGGTCAACGTCGACAAATACTATAACAAGGAGCGCCTGCGTCCACTCTACACC
>CATPAW010000189.1 GCA_955652255.1 uncultured Chthoniobacterales bacterium
AAAGAACAAACACTTCCCGGTGAATCCGGAGAGCTAAGCGCCGCTCGAGTGTCGATCTTTCTGAAACAGAAAAGGGGCGGATCTGGCGATCCACCCCTTCCTGTCTAAGAGCAGCTTCTCCTTAGCTCTGCTTGCTCTGCGAAACGACTTCATTGAGTTTAAAAATCGGCAGGAACATTGAGATGACGATTCCGCCCACGACGAGGCCGAGAAAGACGATGAGCAACGGCTCGATCAGCGAGGTCAGCGCGTCGAGCATCGCCTCGATCTCTTCGTCCCAAAAGTCGTCCATTTTCTCGAGCATGGTGTCGATTTTGCCGGTTGCTTCGCCAGCGGCCACCATTCGCAGCAACATCGGGGGAAAAATCGGTTTCTTGGAAAGCGCGACCGAAAGATTGTCGCCCTTTTCCACATCCTCGCTCACCGATTTGATGCTTTTCTCAATGACATAATTGCCCGCTGTGCCGCCCACGATATCAAGCACCTCGAGAATCGGCACGCCGCTGCGGGTGAGCTGCGCGAAAGTGCGCGCAAATCTCGACATGGCAATCTTGTGCGCAAGAGGACCCAGGACTGCGAGTTTCAGTTTCCACCGGTCGCTCCACTGTTTGCCACGTTTGGAACGCAAGAATGCACGCGTGCCGAAAATAGCGCCGCCGATACCGAGGAGAAGAAGGTACCATTCCCCGCGAATGAAATTGCTCAGATCGATGAGAAATTGCGTGGGTGCAGGCAGCTTCGCGCCAAAATCGTTGAAGATTTCACCAAAGATCGGAACCACACGAACAATCAGAAATGTCGTAATGGTAAAGGCGATGCAGAGCACAATGACCGGATAAGTCATCGCCGATTTCACTTTTTTCCGCAGGCGCGCGCTTGCTTCGAGAAATCCAGCAAGCCGATCGAGAATTTCTGCGAGCCAGACCGCCGGTTTCGCCGGCTTTGACCATGCTCACAAAGAGTCGGTTGAAGACGCGCGGATGTTTGCCGATCGCCTCGTGGAAAGTTTCGCCGCGTTGCACGCGCGTCGTGACATCGCTGATGATATGACGGAGATTGCGCTGCCGTTTCGGATCAGCTTGCTCGTAGAGGGCTGTCAAAGCTTGGACCAGCGAAATTCCGGCGTCGATCATCGTCGCCAGTTGCCGCGTGCACAAAACCAGATCGGTCTCCTTGACTGACCAAGTGCGTTTTCGCGAACGGGCGGATACGGCTTTTCGCTAGAGCGAAAGCACCATGAGCCCACGACTCATCAGACTCGTTACCGCATTATCTTCGTTCAATGCGTCTTGAATGCCGGAGACAATTCGGCCGGAAGCGTCGCGAGCCTGATAGGAGAAGGTGATCATCTTCTAGTAATCATAATCAATATAGCAGCTACAATGCCACCACCATCCATCCCGCTTCTTGTTTTTACCCTCGCACCAGCGAAGTTTTCTTCGTCATGGCAATTGCCTGCGAGCTCGTTCAGGTCGCTCCAACCCTCTTTTTCTGGCAAAATTATGATCCAGCAGTTAAGGCCGATCTTTTTTCAACCGCCTTCGCCACACCCAACGGAAATCTTCTTGTCGATCCAATTCCGCTGCATGACTCTCAACTGCGCCCGCTCTCTCAGCGCCGCTCTATCGCCGGTATCGTCGTTACAAATGCCAACCATCAACGCGCCGCAACCTCCTATTCCGACCAATTTTCGGCGCCGATTTTCGCACTGCGCGACAGCTTTCCAGACAGAAAACCATCGCGATTCGTCGAAATCGAGAGCGGTACGAAAATATGCGACGACGACCTAGAAGTGATTGCCATTGAGGGCGCGGTCGCTGGCGAGATCGCGCTCTATCAGCCGGCGAATGGCGGCACGCTGATCATGGGGGACGCGCTGATCAACTTTGAGCCGCACGGTTTCGCTTTTCTTCCCCGCAAATATTGCGCGAATGAAAAGAAGATGCGGCGTTCGCTGCGAAAACTTTTATTGTACCAGGTGGAGCGGATGTTTTTCGCGCATGGCACGCCGATTCTCGCCGGCGCGAGCGCCCGTTTGCAGCAATTGGTGGACACCGATCTTTGACTTGCCGCATGAACTCGCAAGATCGACAAGTTGCAACGGGGACCGCATTCGGCAATTCGCTGTCTCGTTTTTTCCAGCTGACTCGATTTTCGCACACGGTTTTTGCGCTGCCTTTTGCGCTCGGCGCCTTGGTTGTCGCGGCGAATGGGCGCTTATCGTTGCGAGTGTTTGTGCTCGTCCTCGTCTGCATGGTGTGCGCGCGCACCGCCGCCATGCTATTCAACCGGTTGACCGATTGGTCGCTTGATCAACGCAATCCCCGGACGGCTTCGCGTCATTTGCTCATTCCAAAAGCAGCCGCTTCGCTTTTGCTCCTGCTCAGTTCGGCCGGTTTTCTTGGCGCAGCCGCGGCCATCAATCGACTGACGTTTTTACTGTCGCCGCTTGCGCTCGCCATCATATTTTTCTATTCGCTCACCAAACGCTTCACGGCCGCGACTCATTTCTTTCTCGGCCTCGCCCTCGCCGTTGCACCAGTCGGCGCGTGGATCGCGCAAACCGGACATGTCGATCTTGCACCGCTTGTTCTCGGCGCTGGAGTTGTTTGCTGGGTGGCCGGGTTCGATTTGATTTACGCGACGCAAGATTACGATTTTGATCGGCGCGAAGGAATTCGTTCGCTCGTTGTCAAACTTGGGATCACGCGGAGCCTGCGCCTCGCCCAGTGGTTGCACGTAATCGTCCTCGCCGCGCTGATCGCGTTCGGCTTTGCCGCCGGACTCGGCCCGATTTATTACGGAGCGATGCCGGTCGTGGCCATCGCGCTCGTTTACGAACATCGCAGCGCGCGTAATCTCGATGTTGGCGGGATCAATCGCGCTTTTTTTCAGAGCAACGCGTTTGTCAGCACGGTTTTTCTGATTGCTGTTTGCGCGGATCGCTTAGCCAGGTAGGAGCGACATGGATGGGCGGCCCGCCAGGGTGAGCGAGCGGGCGCGAACGAATCAACCGCCCCTACCTTCACATCGCGTTCAATTGCGCGACACGTTGCGCGTGTCGCCCGCCTTCGAAAGGTGTCTCCAGCCACACCCGTACGATTTTGAGCGCAAGCTCTTCCGGAATCATGCGTTGCCCAATCGAAAGCACATTGGCGTCGTTATGCTGGCGTGAAAGCCGCGCGGTTTCTTCGTTCCAGCAAAGCGCACAGCGCACGCCGTGCACTTTGTTTGCCGCCATCGCTTCACCATTGCCCGAACCGCCGAAGACAATGCCGCGCTCGCATTCGCCGCGCGCCACCGCTTCCGCCGCCGGCCGAATAAAAAGTGGATAATCGACCGGTTCCTCATTAAACGTGCCGAAGTCCTTCACTTCGTGTCCAAGTGAACCAAGCAGCGCTTTCACCTTCTCTTTGTAGCAAAAACCGGCGTGATCCGTGCCGAGCGAAATTTTCATTTCGTGAACTTGTTAGCCGATGCTCGCGACAATTGTCGAGGAGAACATGTCGATCTTAGCTGCCGTGCAACTTCGCAAGTTGACTCCAGATTTCGCGCTCGCGCTCGGTTAATTTTCTCGGCACACTGACTTGCACGACCACGTAAAGGTCGCCGCGTTTGCCCGAAATCCCGGGCAAACCTCGTTCGCGCAACCGAAAACGCTGACCGCTTTGAGTGCCGGGCGGGATCTTCAGCCGCACGCTTCCCTCGAGGGTGGGCGTCTTCAATTCGGTTCCGAGCACCGCCTGCCATGGTGCGATCTTCGCTTCGTGAATCAGATCGCTTCCTTCAACTGAAAAATCGGGATGTCGCGCCAGACGAACGCGCAAAAATAGATCGCCACTTTTTCCTCCGCGCGCTCCCGCTTCCCCCTGGCCGGCGAGACGGATACGCTGACCCTCATGAACGCCGCGCGGGATTTTGACCTGATAATTTTCGACTTTGTTCGAGCCGGCGCGGCGCAGCGAAACCGTTCTTGTCGATCCATGTAACGCTTCCTCGAGGGTGACCATGATGTCGGCTTCGACGTCACTCCCGCGTTCCGTTGTCGCTTGACGCCCTCCGAAGCCGCCAAAAGCTGATCGACCGCGACCTCCGCCAAAAAATGTCTCGAAAAAATCGCTGAACCCAGTTCCGCCAAATTCGAATTGCACCCCGTCGTCGCCGCCCCATTGATAAAATCCGCCGCCAGGCTGTTGTCGTCCCCATTGCGGCGGCGGCTGAAATCCACCCGGCTGGTTCCAATCAGCGCCCAGCTGATCGTACTTTTTTCGCTTTTCCGGATCGCTCAGGACTTCATACGCCTCGTTGATCTGCTTGAACTTTTCTTCGGCGGTCTTTTTGTCTTTCGCCACATCCGGATGATGTTTGCGCGCCAGTTTGCGAAACGCGCTGCGGATCTCATCGTCGGTCGCCGTTTTCGATACGCCGAGCGTTTCGTAGTAATCTCTGAACTGCACCGCCATGGCTCCGAATCTCCCGCATGACTTGATCAACGCAACTCTCTCCCGCGTGTAGTGGCCGCTGTCCTCAGCGGCGAGGCGCTGATACAGTTGCGCTCTACAGGGTTGTCGGAGATCGTTTGCCGATGCGCGAGATGGGAAAATTTTGGGTGATAATCGGCGCGGTCATTGCGTTGGCTGGTATTGCCCTGTGGACCGGTTTTGCTCCGAAATGGCTGGGACGTTTGCCCGGCGACATCCGGATCGAGCGGGGCAACTCCGGGTTCTATTTTCCCATTGTCACCTGCATCGTCCTGAGCATTTTGCTCAGCTTGCTCTTGTCGATCTTCCGGCGCTGATCATTTCGCGAAATGGTCGCCCGCTCGCGCATTCAGGCTCGCCTCGACGATCATATCGCGCAGCTCGTGCAATGCCGGCGTTGCCCACGCATGCAATCGACGCCGGTCTCGGGTGGCGCGGTCCTGAGCGACGTGATGTTGATCGGCCAGGCGCCCGGGCCGCGAGAACCGGTCTTGCAAAGGCCGTTTGCCCACACCGCCGGCAAAACACTTTTCCGATGGTTTGAGGAATCCTGTGGGCTGAGCGAATCAACCGTTAGATCGACAATCTATTTCGCGGCGGTCTGCCGATGTTTTCCGGGCAAAACTTCTGGCGGTGACGATCGCATTCCGGCGCCCGATGAAATTCGCAATTGTTCATCGTGGATGAACGACGAAATCAAAATCCTGCGGCCTCAGCTCATCATTCCGGTGGGCAGATTGGCCATTGCTCAATTCATCGATTGCACAAAATTGGAAGAAGTAATCGGTCACAAGTTTCGCGCGGAGCGCGCGCAACACAGTTTTGATCTTATTCCGCTGCCTCATCCCTCCGGCGCGTCGCCCTGGCATAAAGTTCTGCCCGGCAAAAAACTACTTAAAAGTGCGCTCAACCTCATTGCGCGCCATCCCGCGATTCGCGCGTTACGAGCAGAAAGGCAGCTCGCACGAAGAACACAAAGGTCACAATAAAAATAGTGTGTCTCTTTGTGCTCGTTGCGGACGTTGTGCGAATTGCTTTGAATTTTTTCTTGGGTTCCTGGTTTCCAGATTCATCTTGTTTCCACGAGCTCGCGGTTGCGAGCGATTTTATCTTTGGCGAAAATGAGCGCTGAAAAAATCCCAACGCGTGTCGAAATCCCCGAAAAGGACAAATGGGATTTGCGACATCTCTTTGTCGATGTAAGCAAATGGCAGGAAGATTTCGCGTGGGCGCAGCAGACGCATTCGCGGCTCCAGCAGTGGAAGGGCAAGGTCGGCGAATCGGCAAAAAGTCTGGCCGATTGTCTTGAATTTGAGAAGGCGCTCGAGATGAAGATCGAGCGGCTTTATCACTTTGTGTCGCTTCAACTGGCGGAAGACAGCGCGAATCCCGATTATCTGGCGCGCGTTGGACTGGTGCAGAATTTACTGACGAGAATTGGCGAGGTGGCCGCGTTCGTCATTCCCGAAATTCAAGCGATCGATGACGAAAAATTCGTCGAGTTCATGGCCGATCCAGCGCTCACGGAATGGCGAGTCAAGCTGCATAAGATCCGCCGCATGAAACCGCATGTGCTCTCCGAACGCGAGGAACGATTGCTCGCGCTCGGCAGCGCCGCACTCGATGGCTACGACGACACCTTTTCGCAATTGACCGACGTGGACATGAAGTTCGGCCTGTTGACTGACGTGACCGGCCGCGAAAGACCGCTGACGCAAAGTTCGTTCAGTTCGTTTCTCGTGAAGCGGGACGACGAGCTGCGGAAACGCGCCTTCCATCAATTTTACGCTGAATTTCAGGACCATCAGTACACGCTCGCCACCTCCCTCGCGTATTCGGTGAAAGCGGATGTTTTCCGTGC
>CATPAW010000190.1 GCA_955652255.1 uncultured Chthoniobacterales bacterium
ATTGTGCTGATGGCGCAGATCGGCAGCTTCGTTCCGGCGGAAAGCGCGGAGATCGGCCTGGTCGATCGCATTTTCACCCGCGTCGGCGCCAATGACGATCTCGCGCGCGGGCAATCGACCTTCATGGTCGAGATGAATGAAACGTCCAACATCGTCAACAACGCCACGGAACGAAGTCTCGTCATTCTGGATGAGATCGGCCGCGGAACATCGACGTTCGATGGGCTCTCCATCGCATGGAGCGTGGCGGAATTTCTCCACGATAAAATCAAAGCGCGCACGCTCTTCGCAACTCACTATCACGAGCTGACCAAACTCGCGGAGGAGCGCAGCGGCGTCTGCAATTTCAACGTCGCGGTGCGCGAGTGGAACGATCAGATTATTTTTCTGCGCAAGATCGTGCCAGGTGGCGCGGACAAGAGTTATGGAATCCAAGTGGCACGCCTCGCTGGTTTGCCGAAGGAAATTCTCGATCGAGCAAAAGACATCTTATCGCACCTTGAGGCGCCCAATGGCGCCCTGGCACAACCGGGAAAAACGAAAAAGCGAAGATCGACAAGCAACACGAAAACGGAAAAACCACAGCTGGATCTGCTTTAGAGGCGGGCGTGCTGCCCGCAGTCCAAAACGGATGGGGCCGACACGGCCGCCTCTACAGTTTTTCGCTGACTAGAGCGCGGGCGAAATTATAATCGTCTGTTAGGCAGCTTATCATGGCGATCAAAACCGAGAAGGAACTAAGCGAGACTCAGCGCAGCCACTGGCTGAAAGCGGTAGCGGCGATCGAGCTGCGCAATTTTGGCTACGCAATTTCGCTCTTGCAGGGAATCCTGAAGCAGGAGCCACGGTTTCTAACAGGTCGGCAATTGTTGCGGCGCACAGAGGTGACAAAAAGCAAATCGGTGAAAAAAAGTTTCTTCAATATTTCGACCGCACCGATCGCGGTGATGAAAGCGCAGCGAGAAATAAAGAAAGACCCGAAGCGCGCGGTGGAAATGCTGGAGAAAGTTTTGGAAGAGGAGCCTTACAATCGGCAGGCGAATCTCGTTTTAAAGGAAGCGGCAATGGCGGCGGGCTGGCCGGACATCGGCGTCTTCGCGCTGCGGACGTTACTCGAAGAAAATCCGCGCGACGTCAAAGTGCTTCACGAGCTTGGCCGCCTGCATCATGAACTCGGGGAAAGTGAGCGGGAGGTCGAAATTTACAACCAAATCACAGAGATAAATCCACTCGATGCCGAAGCGCTTCGGCTTGGTAAAGATGCTTCGGCCCGCGCTTCGATGACAACTGGCGGCTGGACGCAGGCAGTCAGTTATCGCGACTTGATAAAAGATAAAGAGATGGCGGTTTCGCTCGAGCAACAAAGCCGGATGCGATTGACTGGCGAATCACTCGATCAACAAATCGCGGAAACGTACGCACTCCACCAGGCGGAGCCGACGAATATCGACGTTGCGCAACGCTTAGGCGCTCTAAATGAGCAGAAGGATGATCTTGAGGCAGCGATCGACTGGTATCAATACGCCGCTGATCTGACAAAAGGCGCCGATGCCGGATTGATCCGAAAAGTCTCCGATTTAAAAATGAAACGCTTCGAGCGCGAGATCGCCACACACGAGGAATTTATTTCCACACACCCTGCCGATCATGAGTTGTACGCAAAGAAGTCTGAGGAATTGAAGGTCGCGAAAAAGAAGCTGGCAGAAATTCTGGTCGAGGACGCGCGCAAGCGTGTAGGGCGAAACCCGACCGACTTGCAGCTTCGATTTGAACTTGGTGAGCATCTGGTTAATGCGTGCCGTTTCCGGGAAGCCTTGCCCGAGCTGCAGCGCGCGCGACAAAATCCGAATGCGCGTTTGAAAGCGATGAACCTGCTTGGTCGCTGTTATAGCGAGCTCGGGATGCTTGATCTTGCGATGAAGCAGCTCGAAGAGGCCTCGCGAGAGATTTTACCGATGGACGCGATGAAGAAAGAGATCGTTTACAATCTTGGGCTTGTTTACGAGCGGGTGGGCGACAGGGAAAAGTCACTCAACTGCATGAAGCAGATTTACGAAGCTGATTACGGCTA
Source organism: uncultured Chthoniobacterales bacterium (assembly GCA_955652255.1). GTDB lineage: Bacteria > Verrucomicrobiota > Verrucomicrobiia > Chthoniobacterales > UBA10450 > UBA10450. Next base: position 2,072 of record CATPAW010000190.1, read on the forward strand.
CAAGGACGTGGCCACGCGCGTGGAGAGCTCCTACAAACAGAATATCTCCAAAGCTTGATCGCCTTCTTGACTCGTGCTGAATCAGCCCGGCACGCGGGCATCCAGCCAGGTGTGAACCTTCGATTCTTAATTGTCGGGGATTATTCCGACGTGTCTCAACGAGGAAATTGTCTATGAAAAGCAAATTCGATATTATTTCGCGATTCGGAATTCTCATTGTCACGATCGCATCGTTCAGTTTCGCTGGACTGGCTGTGGCCGAAAATCCACGCCCATACTCGTCGCCCAAGGCCAGCGGCACGGTCCCAACCGCAAGCGGTTCACCCAGCCAAAGCTCCTCGCTTAGCGCAAAGGACAAGACTTTCATGAAGAAAGCCGCGAAAGGCGGAATGATGGAAGTAGCCATGGGAAAATTGGCTGAGCAAAACGGCCAAAGCGAGGATGTGAAATCATTCGGCAAACGAATGGTCGCTGATCACGGCAAAGCGAACGACGAGCTGAAGTCTATCGCCGCGCAAAAAGCCGTTAAGCTGCCAAGCAAAGAGCCAACCGAAAAATGGAGCTCAGATAAAGCTTACATGGACATGATGGTTAAGGACCACGAAAAGGACCTTGCTGAGTTTCAGGAGGAGGCAAAGAACGGGAGCGATCCAGACGTTAAGAATTTCGCCGATAAAACGGCCAAGATGGTCCAGGAACACCTCAATCTGGCCAAAGAGACTCAAGGCAAGCTGCAATAGAACCACTGACTGCGCGATGCGGCACGTCTGAAAAGGCGTGCCGCATTTTTTAAGCGCCTGGTATTCCTTCGGAATGGTCGCGCGATCGCAACAACAGAATTAGCAGATCTTGCCGGGATCACGGCCTTGGGATGGCGACACGCCGATCTTGTTCGGTTGTTTATCGGTGGCTTCCTAAAAGTGCCTTGCTTTTGCGACGCCAGACTCAATCCTCCTCATCGATGCGGAAGACAAAAATCATCTGCACGCTGGGCCCAGCCACGGAAGAAATAGATGTACTGCGGCAATTGATCGAG
>CATPAW010000191.1 GCA_955652255.1 uncultured Chthoniobacterales bacterium
AGTTCCATCGACAATGGAGGAGTTGCGCGAATTGCCCGGGGTTGGAAGAAAAACGGCGAACGTCGTTTTAGGCAACGCGTTTGATAAAAATGAAGGGATCGTTGTGGACACGCACGTCGCGCGACTCTCCCTGCGACTTGGCCTGACGAAAGAGAAAGACGCGGAAAAGATCGAGCGCGACTTGATGGAATTAGTTCCGCACAAATATTGGACAAATTGGAGCCATTGGCTCATCTGGCACGGACGTCGTCGTTGTTACGCGCGCAAACCGGATTGCTCGAACTGCGAGATTTTTCGATTGTGCCCGAGCGGCAAAGTGTTTCTGCGGCGAGGCGTAGCGCGAAAAGCAGACGAGTAACCCGCGCACTCAGCGCGCCTCAGCTGGCTCGACATCACCAGAATGCCTGCCGTCGTGCTCCGCTCTCTCGCGCAAACGCTTAAATTGGATTTCGAGTCTCTTCAGCTCTTCGTCGGACAAATCCTCAAGATCGACAAGCTCGTTTCGTGCCTCTTGAAGAGCGCGGATCACTTCATCGAGTTTGAGATGCATTGCTTTGGCATCGCGGTTTTGCGTGTTCTGAATCAGGAACACCATGAGAAAGGTAATAACTGTCGTGGCGGTGTTGATAATGAGCTGCCAGGTACCGGAAAAATGAAACGTCGGCCCGGTGAGGAGCCACACCAGGATGACGAGCACAGCTCCGACAAAAGCCCACGCACTACCGAGAAGCGTGGCGGAGCGTCGCGCGAATATGCGAAACGCGTCTCGGACGATGCATACGAAATCCCGGGATGCCGCGTGTTCTCTTAACTTTTCGCTTTGGGTCTCTTGCATAATGCCATTTTAACCTCGCACGCGATTTGGAGAACGCGCGCATAAGATCGACAATCGCGCCGGCGGTGCGCGGCGCGAAGCCGGCATTGATTTTCCCGGCGGATTAAGGAAAACTAACCGCTCTGGCTCATGCAGCACGTAACCGCTTTCACTCGACCGCAAACCGTGCCGGCCGTTCCGGCGGCGGCGCCTCGGAGGAATTTGTGGATCCGCGCAACGGCGAAATTCATTCCGACTATGGTTACGTTCTCGAAGGTCTCGGCCGCAAAGAGGAGGCCATCGCCGAGTATGAAAACGCGATCAACTTGAACCCGAAATCTGGGCGGGTGCATTACGATTACGCGATGTTTCTGGCGAGCGACGGGAAACTCGATCAAACGATCGCGGAGTTTCAGACTGCGCTGAAGTACAAGCCGAACCACCCCGACGCGCATTACAAGCTCGGCAAAGCGTTCTCGATGAATGGCGACCTTGAAGGCGCGAAAATCCATTACCAGGAAACCGCGCGGCTCGACCTGAAAGTGCCGGTTCACAATAGTCTGGGCGTCATCTATATGCGGTTGGGACAAGTCTCGCAGGCCATCGCCCAATTTAACGAAGCGCTGCGTTTGCGCCCGGATAACGCCGTCGCCGTGGAAAATCTTCGGATCGCCTTCGCGAACGACAGACGCATCCGAGGCGAGGGCTCGGCGGCGCCGCGCTGAAATCCGTTGCCGGCCGCATTGCATATCGATCTCGATCGCGCCTGGAATCGCGACGAGCTACCTTTCCAGAGCCTCGATGCAATAGAGTGGGGGCCGCAGCTTCGCTTTTCCGCGCCGCCGCGTGTGATCGAGCGTTTCCATCGCGAATACGCAACGCATCTCGCGCCATTTTTGCTTTATGGCTCCGGCGACTTCCACCACTTGACCGCACTCTGGTTGCGGCGCCTTAGTCGACCGGCCGTCGTTATCTCATTTGATGATCATCCGGATTGGGACATTCGGCCGCCAAAGTGGTGTTGCGGCGGTTGGGTCAATCGCGCGCTCGAACTGTCAAACGTGCAACGCGTGGGCATTTGGGGCTGTGGAAATTTCGAGTGCTGGTGGCCGCGGCAACTTTTCGGGAATCGACGCGCAGAACGAACCGGTCTTCTGGAAGTTCATCCGTGGGCAGATGAGCGGCCAGTGAAAGATCGACAACGGCGTGGCGCTATTTTACGCGAGAACTGGCGCGAACATTTCGAATTGTTCGTGAACAATTTTCGCGGAGCCGAGGTTTATGTCACGATCGATCTTGACTGTCTGTGCGCAAACGAGGCGGTGACAAATTGGGAGAGCGGCCGCTTCACGATTGTCGATCTTGAGTGGGCGCTGGCCAAATTGCGCGACGCTTGCCGCATTGTCGCGGGCGATATCTGCGGCGCGTTTTCAAAGCCAACCTATGCCCGCTGGAAGCAACGTCTCGCCTCGGAAATGGATCACCCGAACCTCTCGCGACCGGGTCCGGAACAAACGCGAGAGATCAACTACTCGGCATTAAAAAAGCTTTGGCCGCTTTTAGCTGAGTGAGACGAGCGCAACGCCGGCGCTGATCAGCAAGGCGCCAATTGCCAGTTGCAGGGTCAATTTTTCCTTCAGGACGATCGCCGCCAGCAAGCTGATGATGATGATGCTCAGTCCCTGAAATGGGTAGAGATAACTAAGATCGAAATGTTGAAGCAAGCCGAGTGTAAGAAAGAACGAGATCGCCATCGAATAAATTCCGGCGCTGACCAGCCATATAAATCTCGGATTGCGAAAGCTGCTGCGGCCGGCGAATTCCATTGCTCTTTTCAGAAAAAGCTGGCCCGCCACGAAAGTGATAAGCGCGATAAGAATTAAGGTAAGCGAAAAAAAAGTCACAACCGTTCCTCGAAGCGCGCGACCGGTTTTGCCAGCACTGCCAGACCAATAATGACCAGTGCGATGCCGACCCAACGCCGCGCGGAAATGACTTCGCCGAGAAAAATCCAGCAGCCCAAGGGAACCAAAACGTCTACCACGCGCGACATGGGGAACGCGATCGTAAGCGGAATGTATCTCAAAACGTAGAGCCAGCTGAGAAAGCTAATGATGATAAGACCAATCGCCCACCAGACCAGAGGCGAGGCCAGGCCGCTTATTCCCGTCCACGACCAGGCGCTGGCGGGGTTCGCCGTGTCGGAAGCGCCGCGTTTCAGCAACAGTTCGGAAGCGAGGACGCAGATGACGCTAAGGGCCAGCTGAAACCAGGGATTGAAAAATCCGGAAGGTCGATCTCGCATTTCGAGCGCACTGTTAGCAAGTGCGAGACGAGGAGAAAAGAATTAAGCGACGATCAAAGCTGATCGGCGTTCGGAAAACGCCGCAAGATTGGATCGTGCCGCGTCGGTTCGAGATATTTCAAGGCGCGGCGGAAGATCGGATTGAAAAATGCTCTTGTGTGCATGACGTAAAGATCGAGCGGCACTAGTTCGCAACCAAGGTGCAGCTTTGGATCGTAATTTAAGGGGCCGCTGCAATAAGATTGCAGTCCGCCGGCAATGGCCCATCGGATTACGTCGCGCAGGGTGTAAAAATAGAGATGCAGGTCCAACGCGACCTTGTAATCCAATCCGAGACATTCGTCGTAAATCGTGCCGTCGTGAATCATGCAACAGCTGAACGCAACGATACGGCCGAGCTGTCGCCAGATAAAAAACCGGGCCCGCTCCGGTATTCGTTCAGCAAGAGTGGAAAAAAAATCCTTCGTCAGCGTCTCAAACTTGAAGCGCGACCGTTCATGCACCTGAAGATAGAGCGGATAAATTTCATCGACCTGCAGTGTGATGTCGCTGATGACCTCCATGTCGATCTTCGCTGCGCGTTCCGCTTTCCGGAATTTGCGGCGCAAACTTTTGCGAGTCGCGTGGCTGAGCGTGCTTAGGTATTCGTCGAAATCGCGGTAATCGAGCGCCAGACGCGTCATCGGCATACTCGGCACGCGCGCGTAGCCATTTGAAGAAAAAATTCCGAGGGGAGGGCGATACTTTGCTGGAAAGTCTTTCAGAACAATGAGGGAAGCTTTGTTCTGTCGCGCATAAGTTTTCAGGATGGCGAGCAGTGCCTCCGCCGTCCATCGCTCATCTTCCGGGCGACATGCGCCGAGATTGCCTTCGCCGGCCGCGCATCCGACCATCAGAACGCGCATCGTTAAAAAACATGGGAATTGTTTCCGAACAAGATCGACAATCGATCGGAATTTGCCGGGCACGCCCTCCACCAGATTTTGCTGGACAAAAAATACCGGTTGGATCGCGCGGACTTCGCCCGATTCATCTTCCATGAGCAAATAGCGATATTCAAAATCCTGCGCCAGTGTTTGCTCGATGATCTCGTAGAAGCGGTGATCTTTGTATTTGTCCCGAAACGCGCGCGGCCAGGCGTCACAACTCAGCAATTCCGCGCCGGTCGCAATTTTTGCGATGCCTTGCGGAAATGAAATCGTGCCGCGTTCCTCCATCGAAAAAAATCAGCCCGGTAACGCTCAGCTGGCCCGTGCTCCCGCATGCCGATCTTGCGCGCGGACGGTTTCAACTTTCAGAACGCCGCTGCGAATGTGCAGATCGCGCTGTGGGAAGGCGATCTCGATCCCGGCCTCGCGGAATTTCTCCTCAATGGCAAAATTGAGATCGCTGTGATAGCGGCTCGGTCGATAACTCATTTCGCTGCTCCATACCACCAGCTCGAAGTCGATCGAGTTGTCGCCGAATCTGTTGAGAAAAACGCTTGGCGCGGGGTCCTTCAGGGTCTGCGGATTTTCGCGGCCCACCGCCAGTAGCACCTCGCGCACTTTGTTCACATCGCTGCCATAGGCCACGCCCACCGGAATGCGAAACCGCACTCGCGGATCGCCGTACGTCCAATTTGTCACCGGCGGGTCGATGAACTTCGTATTCGGCACGATCGTCGTGATGTTGTCGTTGGTGCGGATAACGGTGCTGCGCGCGCGAATTTGCTGCACTTGGCCGGTGATGCCCGCGACCTCGACGCGATCTCCAAGAGTGATCGGTCTTTCCGCCAGAATAACCAGACCGCTGATGAAATTGCTCGCGATGTTCTGCAATCCAAAGCCGACCCCGACGCCGAC
>CATPAW010000192.1 GCA_955652255.1 uncultured Chthoniobacterales bacterium
TCGCCACGGATCTGTTGCACCTGCCGGTAGGCGGTCGATTGAATTTCATTTAAGTCGCGTTCCTTTTGTCCGGCGATGCGTGCCGCTTCTCCTTCGCCTTCCGAACGAAACCGCTGCGCAATCTGCCGGCGTTCGCTCATCATTCGCTGGTAGATTCGATCGAGCACATCCGGATTGTAATTTACTCGTTTGAGCCGGAGATCGAGCAGCTCGATGCCAAACTCCGACAATTTCCCTGCCGCTTTCGTCTTAATCTCGTCCTCGATTTTCAATCGCCCGTACTCGATCGGCGGGAGCACACCAATCGTTCCAAGGCCTGTCGGCACATTTTTCAGATTTTCATCGCGAAGCGGTTTGCGATTCTTGTCGATGCGAACGATCTCGATCAGGTCATGCTTGGCGACAGCGTTGCGGGTCTCGCTTCCAAGAATGTCTTCCAACCGCGATTGCGCGCTTCGCTCATCGCGCAGCCGGACGAAATAGGTCTTGGCGTCGTTGATTCGCCAGCGGGCAAAGGTATCGACGTGAATGTAAGTTTTGTCCCGGGTGGGGATGGCAACGGGCGCGCCGTCCCATTCGAGAAATCGCTTATCGATCCGGTTGACTTCTTGAATGATGGGAAGCTTAAAGTGCAATCCCGGGTCCGTGATTGGTTCTCCAACTGGTTTGCCGAATTGCGTAATGATAACCTGTTCGGTCTGGTGGACGGCAAAGAAACATCCTTGCAACACGCGCAAAAAGACGATCGCGAGAACGATCGACACGAGCCAAAGACAACCGCGCATGTTCATTTCTTCTCCACGGGTTTTCCGGTGAGTGGCAGGATCGGCAACAGATTTCGCATGGAATCGTCGATGATGATTTTCTCCCCGGTTGCAGAGAGCACGTCGCCCATGGTTTCGAGATAAAGCCGCGTGCGGGTGATTTCCGGCGCCTTGATGTATTGCTCGAGCATGGCATTGAATGATGCGACGTCGCCCTGCGCTTCATTCACGCGCTTGAACCGATAGCCCTCCGCCGCGCGAATCGCCTGATCGGCCTGCCCCTTCGCTCTCGGCACCGCTTCATTGTAATCGCCGTTCGCGATGTTAATGGCGTTTTCGCGGTCCTGTTGTGCTTTGTTGACTTCGTTAAAGGAGGCCTGGACTTCGGCCGGAGGGTTGACGTTCTTCAGTTGCACCTGATCGACGCGGACGCCGAGCATATAGCGTTTCGCCAGTTCCTGCATTCGCGCCAGGGCCGAGACCTCGATGTCTTGCCGGCCGATGGTGATCACTTCGTCCACCGTGCGGTCGCCAATCACTTCGCGCATCGCCGCTTCCGATAAATCGCGCAACGTCTGGCCGGGATTACGGACGTCGAACAGATACTGCTTGGGATCGTCGATGCGGTATTGCACTACCCATTCCACGAGTGCGGCGTTTAGATCGCCTGTGACCATTGACCTTTCTTCTTCCGCATCTTTCGTCGGTTGGTCGGGATTTGTGTATCCAGGAGTGACAAAGCCGAACTCAAGTTTCAACTGCCGCCGCGTCGGCAGGACAGCTACTTTGTCGATGCCCAAGGGAAGTTTGAAATGCAGCCCTGGCTCGACCGTTTTTAAAAACTTGCCGAAGCGAAGGACGACCCCCTCCGATTCGGCCTGCACGGTGTAGCACGCCGTCCAAATCAGGATGAGCAGAAGAATAACGATGGTAACACCGGCAACCAATCGCGCGGGGAAACGCGGCAGGTGAAAATTGTAAACGACGGGAGATTGGCTGTTCATGCTGATTCGCGCGGGCGGCCTCGTTCCAAGCCTTTCTGAACGGAGCGTAAACAAGTGAAAAGAGCAAGACTGAAACCACGCTCAGCCTTCCGAGTCCAAAACTTTGCCGCTGCGATTACGCAGCAAAAATCTACCGATTTTAGAAATGGTGATCGAAACCGCTCGCGCCCAAATTATTTTAAATAACAACGCCGGATAAGACGCCGGCAAATTTGAAGGAAGGCAGACAAACGGAGAAGCGGAATGTTTGGAATTCGGATCGTATGCCGGGTCGATTTGCGATCCAAGGTCACGGAAACGGGCGGCAAGCGCGGGGTCGTCGCTGAAAAAAGCGCCTGGCCAATGGCGTTCGACAAACTTCCGAGCCGGTTGGCCCCGGTAGAAGTCATGGATAAAAACAGCGCACGGTTTGCCGGTGGCCAGGAGCCGGAGCGCCAGTTTCAGCGCGCGAAATTCTTTTGGGCCATCAATGAGAACTGCATCCCCGGTTTGAAGCCGTTGCGGGAGTATTTCGCGAGAATCCCCGTAGAGAAGTTCGACATTCGGGTACGGCCTGAGCTTCGCTTCGGCGACGGCCGCGTGCGTTGGATCGAGATCAAACTCAACGCTCACAATTCGCGCTTGCGGGAAACAACGTGTCAGCATGAGGGTGCTCTCGCCACGCATGCGGCCCGATTCCAGGATTTGTTTCGGACCAAACGGACGCACCGCCGCATAAAAGAAAAACATTCCGCGGGGGCCGATGCCTTTGAATCCGCTTTCACGCGGCATGGCTTCGATCGCACGCCGAAAATCGGGCAACAGCCGATTGGCTCGTCCCGCTATCGACGTTGCGCTAAGCGTCGCTTCGTCCCTGGGGTCGCGCATATGCTAATCAACGGCGGCTCGCTCCCTCAGGCAATGAGAACGAGTGCGTGGAATTTTGGCCACCCGTGGTTGGTTTGATTTGGTTACGAGCTGGCTGCTATGTTTTACTCTCATAATTATACGGGCCTGTAGCTCAGCGGTTAGAGCAGGGGACTCATAATCCCTTGGTCCCAGGTTCGAATCCTGGCGGGCCCAATTTCAGAGATCAGAAGTCAGAGATCAGAGGACGGATTTGAAAATTCCTTTTCAGCGCGTTGTGCGGGGAACGTGCGTCGTAATTGAAATCGCCATCTTAAGCGCGCTCGTTCTGGCAACCCGGTGCGCGAATTATCAGGACGTGTTCGTTGCCGGGAACGTTTATTTCACCGATGCGGATTGTTACGCGCGGATGACGCGCGTTCGCATGTGCCAGCAACATCCGGGCTTGATCGTGCGTCATCACAATTTCGAAAATTATCCGCGCGGCACAACTCCGCACACGACTGCGCCGCTCGATTATCTCATTCTCACATTGTCGATCTTGCTCAAGCCCTTCACCGTGCACGCGACCGATCTTGCTGGCGCGTTCATCTCGCCGCTGCTCGGACTGCTCGGCGGCTGGTTTCTCTGGTGGTGGTCGAAACTAATGAAATTCCGTTATCGCTGGGCGCTGCTCATTCTCTACGCCATCAGCCCAATTCTCGTTCACGCGACGGAGCTTGGACGGCCCGATCATCAATCGCTCTCGATCCTGCTCGTCACCATCGCGATCTGCGCGGAATGGACCTGGCAAGGTGGAAGTTCCCGAAAAACCGATGCTATCCATGATTCACGTATAGCATGGTCTACGCTGAGTGGCGTTGCGTGGGGTTTGGCGATCTGGGTGTCGCTTTATGAACCGCTGGTTTTGTTCCTCATCGTGCTTGCAACCAGGGGGCTGCAAGATCGACATCTTCTTTTTGCGAAAGATCGGCGCATCGGCTGGATCTTGTTCGCGGCAATCATTACGTTTGCATTCGTCGTCGAGAGACGCGGGCCGCAGTTGTCGATCTTTCATTCCGGAGAGCTTTTCCGGAACTGGTCGCGCTCGATTGGCGAACTCGCTCGCGTCTGGCCGGCGAATTCGATCTGGTTTCACTGGGCCGGGTACATGATTGCAGTGGCGCCGTTGCTTATTTGGGTTCTTGCCCGAGAGCGAAATAACGGCGCGCCCGGGGGTCGCGCCCAAGCAATATTCATTCTCGCACTTCTCCTGGCGACCTATTGCTTCACAATCTGGCAGGCGCGCTGGGCTTATTTTTTCATGTCGATCTTTGCCATCGCGCTGCCCCTTTTACTGGAGCCGCTCAAATCACGAACCGCGGTTTGGATTGCCTTTGCATTGTCGATCTTTCCGATTCTTGGTGATTGGGACGAGCGGCTTTGGCCGAACGAAACAGAGTACGGGCGCCGAGTGGAGCAGCGCAATGAATCGGTGCAGTTGCGCGATCTGGCGATCAATTTGAAATCGTCGGAGGCGCATCCGTTTCTCGCGCCGTGGTGGATTTCTCCATCCATTGCGTATTGGTCGGGTCAACCTGGGGTGGCCGGAAGTTCGCACGAGAGCCTGGAGGGAGTCGGGGATAGTGCGCGGTTTTTTCTTGCGGAAGATTGGGGAATGGCACGGGTCATTCTGGGCGAGCATAAGGTGACATGGGTGCTGGCTTACGATTCCGAACGAGTGGCGCGAAATTCCGCGGCAGTGCTGGGTGTGGCCGTGCCGCGCCAAGCGCTATGCTCGGTTCTAGACAGAACATCCGCCCAGGTGCCGCGATTCCTGGCCTTTTCGGCTCAAAACGGGGCCGGCAAACTGTATCGAGTTGGTAATAATCGGTGAAAAAGTGGTGGATTTCCTATGAGAATACGTTGACAGAATCGATAAGTTTTACAATAATAGCGCGTGTTAAGAAAATTCATCTCGCAAAAACCAATGCCGGCGATGGGAGAAGGGTCGCCGCATGCAGCTGCGGATGACTACAACCGGCTTGCGCGGGGCGAACAATCAAACACATCACCATCCACAACTGACTACCAAAAACATATGGCAGAACATTCCGGCAAAGACATCCTCTCGAGCGATGTCGAAATCAAAGGCTCGATCAAATTTCAGAAAGAACTTCTTATCGACGGGAAGGTTGAAGGAGAAATCAATTCTGATGGTGTGCTGACGATTGGCGAGAACGCCGATATCCGAGGCGAGATCAAAACCAAGTCGATCACGGTGTTTGGGAAGGTGCAGGGCAACATCACCGTGGCCGAGCGTTGCGAGCTAAAAGCAAAATGCACCCTGCAGGGAGATTTGAAGGCGGCCCGACTTGTCATCGAAGAAGGAGCAACCTTTATTGGAAAATCGGAAGTGACCAGCGGAACAAGCCCGGCAAAACCGGTAACCGGGCGGCCGGAAATTGTCCGGCACGATGAGCCGGTCAAAGCCGCCTTTGCCGCTCGCACATGAAGAGAGGGGTTTTCGCTTAGCAAAACAGTGGCCAAGCCGTCGCCTGCCAAGCTCAGTGTGGAATGTCCACACTGTGGCTTCAAGCAGATGGAGTATGCGGCGGCGAAGAGCACGCTGTGCCGCCAGTGCGGACGCTATTTCTCTCCATTTGCGCCTAGACCAGGACTAAAGCTCCAGACTAAAGACCAAGCTGCGGCGACGCTGGAACCTTCCGGTCTTCGCAAACTTGAAGGTCTCTGGAACAAGCAACGAACTCGCCTGGTAGGCTGCTTTGAGTGCATGCGCAAACACGAAGTCAGCGACGCCGCAACATCGACAAACTGCCCGGGCTGCAGTGCCCATATCGATCTCCGCGATTACAAAATTGCAACCAGCTTTAGCCGATCGATTCGAACGCGGGGCGACGTTCATCTGATGGCCAAAGGCGATCTTAGCAGCACAAGTGTTGTTTGCAGGTCGGCCCTGCTCGAGGGCAAGTTGCGCGGCAATCTCCAGTGCGAGACCTCAGCCACAATTAACCTCGCCGGAAAAATCCCGGGACGCCTTGTCGCCAATTATGTCTGCGTTGAGCGAAAAGCCGACGTGCAATGTTACCGACGCGTGAGAGTGGCGAACATCGACATAAAAGGTCGAATGTCCGGAGAAATAATTGCCACTGGCGCCGTGAACGTTCATAAAACCGGAGTGCTTGACGGCAATGTAACGGCGAAATCGATCACGATCGACAAAGGCGGAGTCTTTTCCGGCCAGCTTGTGATTGGACAGGCCGATCTTACACAAGCCGAATTGTTGCCGGAGCAAAAACCTCCAGTCGCAAGTACACTCGAATCCAGCATCCCGGGAACCGCGGCGCACCCTCTGCCCGCCACTTAAAGCTTCGCGTCGATGCAAAAACTGCGTCCACGCAGCCCCTACGAAAGACTCGGCGGGTACGTGCATCTGCCGCGTTTAATCGACAAAGCCAGATTGCACCGAAAAGGCCTGCTCAACGGCTACAATTACAAAACCGTCGGCTTCGACAAGCATTTGCTTGCGTTTTTAAAACTCAACCCGGATGCATTTGAAGAAGCGGCGCACCACCTGGATGACGATCATGCCGTTTTAACCTGGGTGCAGGAATGTGGCGTCAAGCATTCTCCGGAAACGATCGAGCAATGGAATGAGGCGATGATTTCCCGTCACCCGGACACGGCCGCAAAAAAAGCGCGCTTCCTGCATTTTCTCAAAGAAGCGGGCGGCGAAGGTCGCACGGATATTCGGACTTACTTTGATCTCATCGAATTCGATGAAGGTCGACTCAAATAAGATCGACAGGTTGCTACACCTTCGCAAAAATCTCATTGGCTTCCTCCAGCGTTTCTTTGCTTCCGATATCGAGCCATTTCCCTTTGATCTGGAAAGTTTTCACCGGCTCGCGCTGGTAAAGCCATTGCACAAACCGGCCCGGCTGATCGGGATTATTTCCCGCGGCAAGGTAGGTGGTCAGGAGGGCGGCGGCTTCGCGCGAGTAATAATAGACCGCAAGGGCGGCCAGAGTGCTTCGCGGTTTCTCCGGCTTTTCCTCAAAGTGCGTGATGGTGCTGTTCGAATCGATCGTGATGTTGCCATATTTTTTGACCGCCTCCAGATCGCCGATGTCATAAATGCCAACCGTCGCTACGGTCTTCTTCGCGTAGTCAACAAAGCCCCGAAGCGATTCGTTAAACAGGTTATCGCCTGCTATGATCAATAAATCGCTCTCCGCCAAATTCTCTCGGGTAATCACAAAACTGATATCTCCGATCGCGCCTAATTTATCGTCATCGCTTTTCGAACCGTCATCTATGATTTTGAGCTTGAGCGCTGGCTGTCGATCTTGATAACGCACTGCCCAAGCCTGAAAATCATTCGCGAACTTGTTGTTGGTTACGATGTAAATAGCTCCGAGGTTCGGAACATCGGCTAGATTATCTAAGACCCATTCGATCATGGGCCTGCCTGCGACTTCCAGTAACGGCTTGGCCTTGTCGAGCGTGAGTGGATAAAGGCGGGTCGCATAACCAGCAGCGAGAATGATTACGTTCATGCCGGTGCGAGACGATAGAGAGCGGGGAAAAACGAGCCAGCGATTTCAGTGCTCGAGCACACTCACCGCCGCCCGCTGCAGATGTCTTTGGAGCGTGGCGATGCGTTGTGAATCGGTGATTTTGCTCCGAGTGGAGCGGTCAGCGACATAAAAAGTGTCGATAGCCGCTCCATCCTGCGTGCTGATGCGCGAGAGCGCAATGGAAACGCCTTCGCGGTCGAGGCACGCGAGAAGATCGTAGAGCAAGCCGAGACGGTCCGGCGTTTGAATTTGGATGAGCGTGTAAGCGGGATGTGCCCTGTTATCCATCGCGATGCGAGTCGGAAATTCTATTTCCTGCACAAGATGATGCCGGCTTTGACTCCTCGCCTTTTCCATTAACTGCCCAAAATCGAAGTCCACGCTCTCCAGCGCGGCATGCAAGGTTTTCTCGACCAGCTCAAGGCCCGCCTTGTCGGTAACCGCGCGCTCTCTTGTGTCGCAAACTCGAAAAATGTCGAGAACGACGTTGTCTCCGCGGGAAAAAATGTCCGCGCTCAAGATATTAATTGGGACGACCGAAAACGAGCCGGCGATTTTGGCCAGCAGTTGTTCGCGGTCCCAAGTGCAGAAGCTGACGATGCTGTGACCGTGCTCGGGAAAAGCTTTCCAATTGATCGTCGGAGCCAACGGCTGGTCGCCCCGGAGGGATACGTTCTCGAGAAATGCGCGAAAAAGTTCAAGATGCCCGACAATTTCGGGAACGTTGAAAGCGCGAAAATAATTGTCCGGCATGAAGTCAAAGTGCGCTTCAATCTCCTCCCCATAATCGCGGGGAAGATTATCGGCGATGGAGCGTTGCAGGCTTTCACGCTCGATTTTTGTTTGTTCGTAGTAGGATTTTTGGTCGGCGAGGTATTGCGAAGTCGCATCGAAAAGTTGCCAGACGAGCGATTCCTTCCAGTCCGACCATGCTTCCGCGCTCGTGCCCTGGCCGTCAGCCAAAGTGAGGAGCATCAGTGTATTCAAGTTCTTCTGATCCCTCACGATGTTGCCCAACTCCACCATCGTGGCTGGATCATCGAGATTTCTCTGTTGGGCGATATTGGAGAGCGTGAGGTGATGGTCGACGAGAAGAATAAGGGATTTGCGCTGCTCGGAAGACAACTGAAGACGCGTTGCGACGCGCTGGGCAAAAAGCGCGCTCGCTTCGGAGTGCGGCCGCGCCCCCACTGCTTTGCCCGTGTCATGCAAAAGCAGCGCCAGGTAAAGAATAAAAGGATCGTCAAGTCGCTCAAAGAGCTTCCGATACGAAACCAGTTTCGGATCAGCCGTCTGCGCCAGCGCGTCGAGTTTGTCGATGCAAACCAGTGTGTGCTCGTCCGCCGTGTAACGGTGACGAAACTCGTGTTGCACAAGGCAAGTCAGTTGGCCAAACTCGGGAATGTAGCGTCCGAGGAAATCCACGCGATGCATCATTCGAAGGACGCGTCCCACCTCCCCCTTTTGCGATAGGATCGTCTTAAAGACTTCGCGCGGGGCCTTGGCATATTGATATGTACGCGTGATTTGCCTGAGACTTCGGGTAAGCAAGTCCGCCAGGTCCGGACTAACATCCAGAGCGCGCTGCTGCGCGAGCTGAAACACGTGCATCATCTGTGCCGGGTCTTTGTGAAAGAGATCGCGTTGATCGGTGTTGAGTTGTCCGTTGCGAATGAAAAACGGCCCAACCCGCGTCTCGTCGCTGCGCACCAACGGCAGAAAACTGAAAAGGTAACGTGTTCTTTCCGTGGCCCGTCCGCTCGCAAATTGTTCTGTGATCCGCTCCGTCACGCGAAAGATGTTTCGTGTGTGCTCATAGTACTCCCGCATGAGCGCCTCGCTTCGGAGCTGCCCCCGCTCCGAGGAATAGTTCAAGCGTTTTGCGATCTGCTCCTGCATATTAAGATGCAGAAAGTCTGTGGCCCGCCCCGTGGCGTAGTGCAGATCCGTGCGAATGCGAAGAAGGAAATCGTAAGCCCGCTCGATCCGGCGCTGATCGGATTCGCTCAACCAATCTTTTCCGACAAGGTGAGTCGTCGTCAGCGCGCCTTCCTTGAAATAAGTCATCCAGAGCAGATTTTGATAATCGCGCAAACCACCGCATCCGCTTTTCAGGTGTGGCTCTTGCATGTAAACGCTGTCGCCAAATTTTCTATGGCGCGCGATTTGGTCCTGCATCCGCATCTCGACGTAGCGCCGCTCATTGCCGGCCACACATCTTGAGCGGAATTGGTCTCGAAATTCTCGCGCCAGCTCGGCATCTCCCGCCAGATAACGCGACTCGAGCATTGAGGTTTTTGTGCGCATGTCGCGATTGGCCTGGGTGATGGCCTCCTTAATCGAGCGCGTGGAATGACCGACCTTGAAACCGATATCCCAGAGCAAATAGAGAATTTGCTCAACGATTTGCTCGAGGTAGGGCGGGACTTTTCCGGCGTTTTTGCCATGCAAGAGCATGACGTCGACATCGCTAAAAGGATTGAGCTCTCCCCGGCCATACCCGCCAAGCGCGATAAGGGCGAGCGGCAGCTTTGCCTTCTCCTCGCTCCCCGCTGAAGTGGTCGCAGCGGTGAAAACGTGTCGCAATAGAACATCGACTAGATCGGCCCGTCGCGCGCAAATCTCACGGCCACCACCACCAGCCTGGTGTTTCAGGCGCAATCGATGTTCTTCGATCTTCAGAAATTTTCTGTAAAACGGAAGGACTTCCGTCGGACGTCTTGCGCCGGTTGCGGCGAGTTGGTTCTCGGCGTGCGCCAGAACTTGTTCGAGATGGCGAGACATGGTGATTGTCGATCTTAGCGCGGGATGTTCTCAGCGCCAACGAAGGCGTAGAGGCGGGGGCCAAGGCGGCTGACAGAATCTACACGCAATCGACTTCGTCACAGCTCGATCGCGTAACGCTTCATTTTATTGTAAAGCGTCGGCCGCTGGATGCCGAGAAGCTGGGCGGCTTTCTTCTTGTTCCCATGACATTGCGCGAGCGCCTGAAGAATTGTGTTCCGCTCCATGTCATCCAGGGTCTGCACGCCGGCTCGCTGCGCAATTCCGCGCTCGGTCTGCTGCAGCGCGTTGGGCAACTGTAATTCTGTGGGCAACTCTTTCACGCCAATCAGATTGTGCCGCGCCAGGACCACCGCGTACTCCATTGCATTCTGCAATTCGCGCACGTTACCTGGCCAGGCGTAGTCGAGCAATTTCTCGAAAGCATCCGGCGCGATCGTTGGCTCGGCTTTGCCCAGTTGCTGCGCGAATTGTTTCACAAACGAAGCGACCAATGGCGGAATATCCTGTTTTCGTTCTCGTAGCGGCGGCACTTCGATCTGAAATGTATTGAGCCGATAATACAAATCCGAGCGCAGGCGATTCTCGGCGAGCGCTTGTGCTACGGGTCGATTGGTCGCGGCGATAACGCGGAAATCGGCCTTGAGCGTGCGCGTGCTGCCCAGCGGCCGGTACTCGCGCTCCTGCAACACGCGCAAAAAACGCGTCTGCAAATCCGCTTGCATATCGGAAATCTCATCGAGAAACAAAGTGCCTCCACTGGCCGCGGCAATCATCCCCGGGAAATCGTTCATCGCGCCGGTGAACGCCCCTTTTACATAGCCAAAGAGTTCTCCCTCGATCATCGTCTGTGGAAATGCAGCGCAGTTGAGCTTTACCATTGGTTTGGCGGCGCGACGGCTGCGCGTGTGGATCACATTGGCGATTACTTCTTTGCCCGTCCCGCTTTCCCCCGTGATTAAGACATTTGCTTCCGAAGGCGCCATCGCTTCGATCAGTTCGTCGATCTCTTGCATCACCTTGCTTTTAAAAACAGGAGCCAGCCGCGTCTCGGCAATTTCAAGACGCTTCTCCAGTTGTTCTGTTTTCTGCCGCAGTTCTTTCGCCTCGCGGAGAAGCAATTCCTTTTCCAAAGCTTTCTCGACCAAACTGAGCAACTCTTCTGGCGCGTACGGTTTGCTGATGAAATGAAAAGCACCGCGCTTGATCGACTCGATCGCGTTGCTCAAAGAATCGTGCGCCGTCAAAATGATGACTTGGGTCCCTGGAGACTCAGCTTTGATTTGATCGAGTGTTTGCAGCCCTTCCGCGTCGGGTAGCTGTAGATCAAGCAAAACCAGGTCAGGCGACTTCGTCTTCAACAATCGAAGGCCGTGCGAAGCAGTGCCGGAAGTCTCAACCTGATAACCGTAGCGGCCGAGAAGCGCCTCCAGCGTGAAGAGGATCGGCCGCTCATCGTCAATGATCAGAATTCGGCGCTGCGCTGCTGTCATGGAGATGATGCTCGCGCCAAACCCGTTTGTGGTTGACCGCTTTTCGAATTGGTCGGTTCAAGATTCAGGCCCAATACTTCAACCCTGTTTTGCGGACAAAGGCAACGTAATTGTCGTAACCAGAACCGATTCCGTTGGATCATAATGGGCGCGTAACTTGCCGCCGTGAGCTTCGATAATAATGCGCGCAAGATTTAGTCCAAGTCCATAATGACCGGCGCTGATTTCCCGAAGCGGTTTGCGTCCCCAGTTTTCGGTGGATAATTCGAATCGCGATTTTGGCTCGCGAAGCGTGAAGACAAATCGGTCATGGTCGAACTTCGCGGTGACACCGAGCGTACCTTTGGCACGCGCATGTCGAAAAGCGTTGTTGAAAAGTTCGATGAACGCTTGCTGCAGCAGTTGCGGATCGACCTCGAGGATGGTCCCGCTCAAGTGGACGTCCCAACTGATGGCCGCACTCTCCTGCGGGAAATCAGTCGCGACTTTCTTGCGCAGGTCCTCCATAAAATCCGCGGCTCCATAAAGCATGAGTTCCGTTTTAATCTGACCCAATCCCGCGGACACCTTCTGTAAAATCGTGGTCGGTCGCGAGAGCGCTTCGCGCAACCGTTTGATCTCGGCCTTGATTTCCGCATCCGCGGTCAACTCGCCGATATAGGCGCTTTGCAGCTCGGCTGCGTTCAAATGATTGCGCAGATCGTGACTCAGTTGCCGAACGAACCGCACGATATCGATCCACGGAACACTTAACGAATCACCTTGATTCTCGGGGCCTACGCTTGCCATAGTTCGGCGCAAAGTTAATCGCTATTCTCCGAGCGAAAACGTCTCATCGCCCGGCTGTTCGCCTTCGGCAACCCGGATATGCGAATCATTGCCCGCCAGATGACGCAGAACGTGAAACACGTCTTCGGGATCGGCGTCGATGGCGCGGGCAATTTCTTCGGCCGTTTTCCTGGCGGCGGCGCTAAGGTTTTCACGCACCTGTTTTTGCAGTTGCAACAATTTTGTCGCCGCCTTTTTCCCTGCCTCCACTCCAGGCTGATGGTAAGCATTAATGTTGACGAGGGATCCATAGAAGCCGACCGCGCGCTCGTAGAGCGCGATCAATGCTCCGACGTTAAACGCGTTCACTTCCGGGATGCTCACCGTGATCGATTCACGGCCGCTCTCATACAGTGCGCTGCGTGTCCCGCGCAGGAATCCCTGAAGATAATCGCCGCTCGTAATGCCGTCCTCCACTTCGAAGGCCATACCATGTCGATCTTTGCGAACTTCGATGAAAGTGACGAAGAAATTCAAAACACCGTCGCGCAATTGCTGGAGGTAAGCGTGCTGATCGGTCGAGCCTTTGTTCCCATAAACGGCGATGCCTTGATGAACGACGTTTGCATCCAGGTCTTTTTCTTTGCCTAACGATTCCATCACGAGCTGCTGCAAATATTTGCTGAACAAGGCCAGCCGATCCTTATATGGCAAAATGACCATGTCTTTTCCGCCACGACCGTTGCCAGCGTAGTACCACATCAACGCCAGAAGCATCGCTGCGTTCTGCGCGATATCGGGCACACGCGTCCGTTCGTCCATGGCCGCGGCCCCTGATAGGAAGTTGTCGATATTAAAACCTTCGAGCGCCATCGGCACCAGCCCAACCGCGCTCATGACGGAGGTTCGTCCGCCAATCCAATCATGCATCGGGAAACGCGCCAGCCATCCATTTCTCGTCGCGTATTTGTCCAGGTCGCTGCCCACGCCGGTCACGGCGACCGCGTGTTTGCCAAATTGAAGTCCGGCCGACTTGAAATTTGCCTCCGCTTCCAACATCCCGTTGCGCGTTTCCTTCGTGCCGCCAGACTTCGAAACGACGATCACGAGTGTCCGCGCAAGTTCTTTGTCGATCTTGCCGCAGACCCGATCGAAACCATCGGGATCAGTGTTGTCGAAAAAATAAATGTCCATCGGGTCACGCGTTGATCCGAGCGCATCTGCGATGAATTGCGGTCCGAGCGCGGAACCACCGATCCCGATCAACAAGATGTGCGCGAACTTTTTCCCATTTGCCGCTGCAACGTTTCCAGAGTGAACATCCGTCGCGAACTTCTTGATGCGCTCGTTCGTTTCTTCGATATCGGCGCGCAGTTGCTTGTTCGGTGCCAGTGCCGGATTGCGCAACCAATAATGACCGACCATTCGCTTTTCATCCGGATTGGCGAGCGCGCCCGCTTCCAATTCACGCATCGCCTCAAAAGCCTTGTCGATCTTCGGCCGCATTTTGTCGAAAAAATCATCTGAAAATTTCATCCGGCTGATGTCGATGGAAAAATCGAGCTTGGCGTACCGGAGAAAATAACGCTGGAAACGTTGCCAGAGTGAGGAAGAAGCCATGATTAAGCTAACCGCAGTGGGCGCCTTGAAACAACTTCGGTCGAGCGCAGGAAAAGCAGATACTTCCCGTCCGGCGACCAGCGGGGCGTTGAATCGTGGTCGCCTTTGGTCAATTGATGCGGCTCTTCTCCCCCGGCTGTCGGCACCGACCAGATCGAAGTGTTATAACCTTCCTTCTTTTCGTTCACCGTCACGCGCACAAAGGCGACCCGCGATCCATCCGGGGACACTTGCGGATCCCGATCCACACGAATTCCCAAAGATCTTTCTCGGTAATGTTTCGTTTCCGGGCGAAGACGCTGCCGACGAA
>CATPAW010000193.1 GCA_955652255.1 uncultured Chthoniobacterales bacterium
TCTTACGATCGACATGCACACTTCCGTGCTCGATTTGAAAACGCGGGTATTGAGTTCGCTGGAGCGCACCACGATCAAGCGGGCCGATTTTAACATCACTGGAGACTCGGTGCAGTTCGATACGAACACGCGAACCGGACACTTAGTCGGCAATGTGAAAATGGTGATCACGCAGCAATCGCAGCTCATGGGAAAAGAAAACGAATGAGAAGGCTGCTGGCGGTGGTCGCGATGATCTGTGGCATGACCGCGCAATTGCGGGCGCAGCTGGCGGTCTCGCCGGCGGAGCCTGGCACGCCCACGAAGACGGCCGAGAAGACAGCGACCGAAAAAGAAGATAAATCAGGCGCCAACAAGTTTCTCGGTCCGAGCACCAAAACGCAGTCCAATGAACCGACAACGACGGAAATTTACGCAGACGAGGCATTTTTTGATTCGAACAAAAGCATCGGCATCTTTAGCAGTCACGTGAAGGTGATCGACCCGCGCTTCAATCTTCAATCCGACAAATTGACCGTTTACATCAGCAAAGGCGAAAATCAGAAACTGGAGAAGACGATTGCGGAAGGCAATGTGGCGGTTGTGCGCGACCGGGCTGATCCGAACGGCGGGCCACCGACCCGCTCGGTCGGCCGGTCGGACAAGGCTATATACACGGCCGCGACCGGCGACGTGGAGTTGAGCGGCACGCCGCGCGTGCAGGAAGGGTTAAATACGCATTTGGCTACCAGCCCAGACACGGTCATGGTCATCAATCAGAACGGGCAGCTCAGTACGCACGGGCCGAGTCGCACTGAGATTCGCCAGCAGCCGAACGACGAAACGAAGCAGACGCCTTCGCCCACCCCCACGCCCACACCATGACGAGCCAAGCAACATCTTCCCCGGCTTCGCCATTGGCTGCGCCGCCCTCGGCGAAGATCGACAATGTCATCTCGACCGAGCAGCTGGTGAAAATTTATGGCGGTCGCGCAGTCGTCAATGGAGTTAACATCAGCGCGCGCGCCGGCGAGATCGTGGGCTTGCTCGGGCCGAACGGCGCCGGCAAGACGACCAGTTTTTACATGATCGTTGGACTCGTTAGGCCAAACAGCGGTCGCG
Organism: uncultured Chthoniobacterales bacterium; assembly: GCA_955652255.1. GTDB lineage: Bacteria > Verrucomicrobiota > Verrucomicrobiia > Chthoniobacterales > UBA10450 > UBA10450. The sequence continues at coordinate 1,102 of CATPAW010000193.1, forward strand.
TTGTTTTTTCAGGCACCGATGTGACGAGTTACCCGATGTACAAACGCGCGCGGCTCGGGATGGGCTATTTGCCGCAGGAGGAGTCGATCTTTCGTAAACTGACGGTCGAGCAAAACATCATGGCAATTTTGGAGACGTTGTCGTTGTCGAAACGCGAGCGGCGGCAGCGTTGCGAACAGTTGCTTCATCAATTCGGGATCGAGCGAATCGCGAAAAACCAGGCGCTCACCCTGAGCGGCGGCGAGAAACGGCGGCTCACGATCGCGCGTTCGTTAGTGACAAAACCGAAATTGCTCATGCTGGACGAGCCGTTCAGCGGGGTCGACCCGATCGCCGTCTACGACGTGCAGCAGATCATCGTCAATCTGCGCAAATTGGGTTTGGCGATTTTGATCACCGACCACAACGTGCGCGAAACATTGTCGATCGTCGATCGCGCCTATTTAATTTTCGAAGGCCGCGTCGAGAGCGAAGGCACGAAAGATTTCCTCATCAACGACCCGATCAGCCGGCAGCTTTACCTCGGCGAGCGCTTCAAGATGTAATTGTCGATCCTCTTCCCCATCCCAGACCAAATTATTTTCTGGATCGACAATCTCGCCGACTTTTCTGAAGCCGCATTTTTTGAGCACTCGATTTTACAATGGGCGCGCCGGTTGGCGTCTGATCTTTTTGTTGATCGAAAGCAGGATGGCGATACCGTCCGGAAGGGCAATGGAGTTTGCCTTTCCCAAAATTGGGAAAACCGCCTGACCGGTTTCAGAGCTAATGACTCCTGCTGGCGCAGCCATGCGCGGACAGGAGTTTTATTATGCTCAATTCGATTTGGGTCAGTTTCGGTTCGAACGGAGTCTTTCAAAACATCTGGTTTGTCGCGGCGGTTTGGATGGGATTGGCGCTTGTCGCGAGCCTGGTCTCGATCTGGGCGGGAATATCGGTCGCGCTTATCGAAATCTTCGTCGGAGTGATCGCAGGCAACTTCCTGCATCTCACTGCGAGCAACGAATGGATCAATTTCCTGGCGATGGTCGGCAGCGGCGTGCTGACGTTTCTCGCCGGCGCAGAAATCGATCCGCGTTCGCTGAAGACAAATCTGCGCGCGAGCGCGCTTATCGGAGTGATCTCATTCGCTGCACCGTTCGCACTGGTTTGGCTCTTCGCGCAATTCATCCTGGGCTGGGGGCTTCATCAAGCGCAGATCGCGGGCATCGCGCTTTCCACCACATCAGTGGCGGTTGTTTACGCGGTGATGATTGAAGGCGGTTTTAGCGACACGGCCATGGGCAAAATGATTCTCGCCGCCTGCTTCATCACTGATTTCGGGACCGTCCTCGCGCTTGGTGGACTGTTCGCCAATTACAACCTCTGGCTGCTCGGCTTCGTTGTCGTTATGTGCGTTGTGCTTTGGTTCATGCCGAGGTGGACCAAGTCGATCATCGTCCGGCTCGGGACGACGCGAGTGAGCGAACCGGAAGTAAAGTTCATCTTTTTCGTTTTGTTTTTTCTTGGCGGCCTCGCCACCAGCGCGAAAAGCGAAGCGGTATTGCCGGCCTACTTGGTTGGCCTGGTGGTCGCAGGAGTTTTTCTCCGCGACAAAACACTGGTTCATCGAATGCGCAGCATCGCCTTCGCGATGTTTACGCCATTCTACTTCATTAAAGCCGGGCTCTACGTTTCGCTGCCGGCACTCTGGCCAGCGCTTGCGATTGTGGCTGGACTGCTTCTTCTGAAAATGTTGACGAAAATTGTGGGTGTCTGGCCGCTGGCGCGGCTGCATTACATGAATCGGCGCGAAGCTGCTTACACCACCTTGCTGATGGCGACCGGCCTGACCTTTGGAACCATTTCAGCGCTGTTCGGATTCCAAAACAAGATCATCGATCAGCGACAATACACAATCCTGGTGACTGTTGTGATTTTGAGCGCATTCGTGCCGACACTCTTCGCGCAAAAATTTTTTCAACCGACCAAAGACGCGATGCATGCGTGGGGTCGTGTTTATCGTCGCCGACTGGGCATTCTATCTTTGGAGGACAGTGAAGAGATTAACGGCGCCATCGAGCAGGCTGAGCAAAAACCATCGTCGCAAGAACGGGATTACAACCCGCCTCGAGGCCGATCATGATGCTATCCTGAAAACTGCTAACGCGCGATGCACATTGGAAATCGCGCCGCTTCCGCGTTACAAGTTAGGAGCTTATGGCGAAGCGCAGCGGCACCCAGACGATTACATCGACAAGCGATCAGCAAAAGAGCGTGCCGGTTGTCACGGTCGAGAGCTTTTACAATTTGCACGCGGAAAAGCTGCACATGAAGCTGGAAGGTCCGCAGGTAGGATTTCATCGGAAAATTCGCGAGCCCACGATCAATCGCCCGGGTCTGGCCCTTTCCGGTTTTTTTAGTTACTTCGCGGAGAAGCGCGTCCAGGTCCTCGGCGCTGCTGAGCATACCTACCTCAAAAGTTTGCCGCAGAAACTTCGCGTAAAACGCTTTCGCGATCTCTGCGCTCGAAAAATTCCGTGTCTCGTAGTCTCGCGCGGATTTCATCTCGATCCGGCGCTGCTGGCGGTCGCGACCGAAGAGAAGATCGCAGTGTTTCGCACACCGATGATCACAATGAAGTTTATCAACGCTGCCACGATCGCGCTGGAAGTCGATTTTTCGCCGACGGTGACCGAGTTCGGAAGCATGGCCGATATTCTTGGCGTCGGCGTTTTGATTCGCGGCCAAAGCGGGATCGGCAAAAGCGAATGCATACTTGGCTTGATTGAACGCGGCTACAGTCTCGTGGCCGACGACGTGACACGGATAACTTCTTTGGAAGGCCGTGAGCTCATGGCGACGGCGCCGGAGCTCACTCGCAATCATATGGAAGTGCGCGGCATTGGCATTATCAACGTCGCTTCCGTGTTCGGCATCGGCAGCATCCGGATGGAGAAGCGCCTCGATCTCGTCGTCACGTTGAAGGAGTGGCAGGATCTGGAGGCGGTAGATCGAATCGGACTCGATCAGGAATTCTACGAAATTCTCGGACTGCAAGTGCCGCACGTGACCATTCCGGTGCGGCCGGGCCGCGATATCGCGCGTCTGATCGAAGTGGCGGCGATGGATCAAAAGTTGAAAGGCCTCGGCCAGAACAGCGCCGTCGAGTTCAATGCCAAGCTGCTCAATTTGATGGATCCGGGACCGAAATAATGGGATTGCTCAATCGCCGAGCCGGCGCCGTAGCGCGCAGCCAGAAGATCGAGAAAGAAATATCGATTGTGAATCGGCTCGGTCTCCACGCGCGGCCGGCGGCGATGTTTGTGCGCATCGCGAGCCGTTACCGCTCGGAAATTTGGGTGGCAAAAGAGGGCGAAGAAGTCAATGGCAAGAGCATCATGGGCTTGATGATGCTGGCGGCCGGGCAGGGATCGAAGCTGCGCATCCGCTGCGAGGGGCCGGATGCCGCCCGCGCGATGGAGGAACTCGAGGAGTTAGTCAACGCGCGCTTCAACGAAGATTGACATCCCCGTTACTCTGGCAGGTGAATGAGCGATAACGCGCGGCCGGAAATTCGGTTTCAGGGAGCGGGAGTCTCTCCGGGAATTGCCCAGGGTGCGATTCACGTCGTGCGTGATGATCTCGACGACGTCGCGCGCTATCACATCGAGCCCTCGCAAATCACGAACGAGATTGGGCGCTTCGAAACGGCGCTCATTCAGACGCGCGTGCAGATTCTCGAGATGCAGCAAAAGATTGCCGAATCGATCGGGGCGAAAGATGCGGGCATTTTCGACGCCCACCTGCTCGTGGTCGAAGACCGCACTTTGATCGATGAAGTGCTGCGCAAACTCGAGCACGAGCTTTGCAATGTGGACTGGGTCTTTCAGGAAGTTGCCGCGAATTACGCGGAAACGCTAAGCAAGATCGATGATCCGTATTTGCGCGAGCGCGCGCTCGACATCCAGGATGTAACCAAGCGCGTGATTCGGAACTTGCAGGGAAAAGCTCCCAAGACATTTCTCGCCCTGACCGAGCCGCACATTCTTGTCGCGCACAATCTCACGCCTTCGGACACGGCAACCATGAACAGGGAGCGCGTCCTCGGCATCGCCACCGATCTCGGCAGCCGCACCTCGCATACCGCGATCATGGCGCGCTCGCTCAACATCCCCGCGATCGTCGGGTTGCATGACGCGACCGAAAAGCTCGAGACCGGCCGGCACGTGCTGCTCGACGGCACGAACGGCTTGCTCATTGTCGATCCAACGCCGGAGACGCTGGCGCATTACGGCGAGATCGAGTCAAGAAGAGTCAAAGTTGTCACCCAGCTGAAAGAGCTTCGCGAGACAAAGTCGACCACGCGCGACGGACGCCACATCGTCCTCTCTGCCAATATCGAACTTCCGGACGATATCGAGGCGGTTGCAGCCAATGGCGCCGAGGGAATCGGCCTTTATCGCACGGAATTTCTTTATTTGAATCGCAGCACGCTTCCCACCGAAGACGAGCAATACAAAACGTATCGAAAAGTCGCGGAGTGCGTTTCTCCCAATCCACTGATCATCCGCACGTTCGATCTTGGAGGCGACAAGCTGGCCGCTGGCACTGTCGATGTGAGCGACGAGCTTAATCCGTTCCTCGGCTGGCGCGCGATCCGTTTTTGCCTCGAAAACACCGACATCTTTAAAACCCAATTGCGCGCGATCCTTCGGGCCAGTGCGGCCGGCAATGTGAAAATCATGTTTCCGATGATTTCCGGTCTGGATGAATTGCGGCGCGCCGTGTCGATCTTGAACGAATGCAAGGAAGAACTGCGTCGCACCGGATCGGCATTTGGCGATGCCACTGAAGTTGGCGCGATGATCGAGATCCCCAGTGCGGCTATCTCCGCCGACATCCTCGCGCGCGAAGTGGATTTCTTCAGTATCGGCACAAACGATTTGATTCAGTATGCACTCGCGGTCGATCGCGTAAACGAGCGAATCGCGCATCTCTACGAGCCAACACATCCCGCCGTACTGCGCTTGCTCAAGATGATCGCGGACGCCGCGCACGCGAATGACATTTGGGTTGGCGTGTGCGGTGAGATGGCCGGCGATATCGCGCTCATTCCGCTTCTACTCGGGCTCGGGATGGATGAATTGAGCGCGAGCGCGACACTCGTGCCACGAGTCAAACGCGCCGTGCAAAGCCTTACGATCGCGGAGTGCAGGCAGCTTGTCGATGAAACGCTCAAGCTCCAGACCCCGTCGGAGATTCTTGATCGGTGCCTTGAATTGGCGAACCAACGTTACGGGGATTTGCTGGGATAAGTTGAAATTAGAAAGTAGGAAGTAGAAAAATTTCTAATTTAGAATTTCTACTTTCCACTTTGGCCTCACTCCTCTTCGCTTGATTCCGTTTCCGGGTCGGGCTTGAGCCCTTCCTCCTCCATTTTGCGCAGGACATCGCTCATGTCGTCCACTTCGTCCCACACTTCCTGGCTCACGTAAATCGGCGCCTTCTGCTGGGTGGCCATGGCGATGCAATCGCTTGGCCGCGCATCCAACTCGATGATTTTTTTCTGCTGCAATTCGTTTTCGGCTCGGATGATCGCGCGCGCGTAGTAAGTCGCGTTCTTCAAATCGTTAATAATGACCCGCTCGACTTTCGCGCCCAGAGCGGTCATCAAATGTCCGAGGAGATCGTGGGTAAGCGGACGCTCCTTGGAAATCTCGCGCATGAACATTGTGATCGCGCTACCGACTGTTTGATCGACATATATAATAAACACTTTGTCGTTGTTTCCCAGAAACACGGCGCACCCGCCGCTCGTGGGCAAGACCGCGCGCACCTGCACCTCAATCACCGTTTTGTTCATCCCGCGGAACGGTATCCGAGCGAACACGAAAAACAAGCAGGGTGCCGCTTGTGAATAAGTTCGCGCGAATTTTTTCGAACTAAGCTTGCATGTTCGGCGCGCTGATTGAATGTGCGCTTTGCGGCTGCCACCGCGGCACGAATCGAAATGAAAACTGAGTGGGACGTTGAGTCTGCTATCGCCACTTACAACGTCGACCGGTGGGGCAGCGATTACTTCACCA
>CATPAW010000194.1 GCA_955652255.1 uncultured Chthoniobacterales bacterium
AACTCCGGTCTGCACTTTGATCCCGGCGTTTCGCAGTAGTAAAATACCTCTCCCGCTATGACGGGGATTTACATCTATCGCACCGATAACAACATCCCGGACGCCTGCCTTGATAATCTCGTTCGTGCATGGTGACGTGCGTCCAGTCGTCGAACACGGCTCGAGCGTTACATACAGCTTTGCCTTTTCGGGAATGGGCCGGCCAAAATTGCGCAGGCACTCCATTTCCCCGTGTGGGCCGCCGGCTTGTCGATGATGACCTCTGGCGACAATGCGGTTGCGCAAGACCAACACCGCGCCAACGGCAGGATTGGGGCTCGTTAACCCTAATCCCTTTTTGGCCTCTTTTAAGGCCACGCGCATGAAGCGCTGCTCGGTTTTTTCAAACTGGGTCATCGTATCAGTATCAATCACGATGCTCAGAAAGCATTAAATTCGATCTGGCATGCGCTCAGCTAGTTTAGAGAACGACAAAAATTTATTTTAGAAAGGAAGTTTATTATGAGCCTAATTAGATATCAATCTCCTGATCTGGCGGCCTGGCCGTCTTTCGATCGCTGGATTACCTTGAGAGACGATCTCAACACACTTTTTGAGTTGCCATTCTGGTCCAATCCCGGCCGCCAGAGTCAGCTCTTTAGTGGTTGGTCTCCTGCGCTCGATCTTTATCAGAACACTGACGACGTGATCGCCCTGGTCGAGTTGCCCGGGATGCGCAAAGAAGACATCGAAATTTCATTGCATGATGGGACATTGACGATCAGCGGCGAGCGAAAGAGTGGGACCTCCGATGGGGCAGCTGAACGAACCGAACGTTACGTCGGCAAGTTTCGCCGCAGTATCACGCTGCCGACCCTGGAAGAAGACAATAAATATATCGACACATATACATATAAAATATTAACTGTGACACTGCCGAAAGCCGAGGAAGCGAAGCCCAAGCAGATTCAAGTCGATGCCGGTTAGCCAGGGTCCGGCCTCACATCAAAAGCCGCCGGATAATTTGCACACAAGAAAGGAAGTCAAAGATGAACACATTAATCCGTCAAAATGACAGCGATTCTCTTCAGAAAGAACAGTTCGTCGCTCCGTCCGCGAGCGTGCTCGAGGAAGGCGATGGTTACGTGCTCCAGGTCGAGATGCCTGGCGTGAACAAGGAAGGCCTCGAGATTTCGATCGAGAACAACGAGCTGACGATTATCGGACGCCGTTCCCTTCCCACGGTGGAGGGCACATTGATCCATCACGAATCTCGCCGCGAAAATTACCGGCGCACATTCGAGCTCGATCCTTCCATCAACTCAGACAAGATCAGCGCAAAGGTCGACCAGGGTGTCGTGACTCTGACACTACCGAAAGCCGAGCACGTCCGGCCCCGGAAAATCTCTGTTTCCTGAGCGAACCAGTTCTTTTGGCAATTAAAGCCGCGGACCGTGAGGCTCGCGGCTTTTTTTTGATTGCGCCGAAGCTTTTCTGCTTGGCGAATCAATCGGCCCCGACTTACTTAGAGGCATCCCAAATATGGCCAGCAAGACCGAAGAGAAAACGAGCGAAGACAAAGTAACTGCCGCGCGAAATAAAAATCTCGATCTAGCGATTCAGCAAATCGCCAAAGATTACGGCGAAGGCGCGATCATGCGTCTCGGCGACGACAAAATCGTCGACATCGACGTTATCCCAACCGGCAACATTCTGATCGATCGCGCGCTTGGAGTGGGCGGATTCCCGCGCGGCCGGGTGGTCGAAGTTTTCGGGCCGGAAGGATCGGGAAAAACAACACTCACACTCACAGTGATCGCGCAGGCGCAAAAGCGAGGCGGCCTGGCCGCCTTTATCGATGTCGAACATGCGCTCGATCCGCAATACGCGAGGAAGCTCGGTGTCGATCTTGGTGACCTGCTCATTTCTCAGCCGAGCTCGGGCGAGGAAGCGCTCCGCATTTGCGAAACGCTCATTCGATCGAATTCGCTGGATGTCATCGTGGTGGATTCCGTGGCGGCGCTGGTGACCAGGGCCGAACTGGAAGGCGAAATTGGCGATGCCACGGTCGGCGCGCAGGCGCGGCTGATGAGCGCAGCCTTGCGCAAACTCACTTCATTGATCGCCAAGGCGCGCACCTGCTGCATTTTTACCAACCAGATCCGCGAAAAGATCGGCGTGATGTTTGGTAATCCGGAAACAACCCCGGGTGGCAAGGCGTTAAAATTTTACGCGAGCGTGCGCGTTGATATTCGCCGGATCGGCGCGATCAAACAAACGGACGGCGTTGTGACGGGCAATCGCACTCGCGTCAAAATTGTGAAGAACAAAGTCGCACCGCCGTTCACGGAGGCGGAGTTCGACATCATGTACAACGAAGGCATTTCCTTGACCGGCGCACTTCTCGATCTTGCCCTGGAAAAACAAATCATCGAGAAGCGTGGCTCCTGGCTGAATTACAAAGGCACGCAGCTGGCGCAGGGGCGCGATGCCGCCAAAGAAGTTTTGAAAAACGACCAGGCACTCTACAAAGAAATCGAGACCGCTGTGAAGGCGAAACTCGACGAAGAGAAGAAATAAAGCGGGCGACACGCAAGATCGACAATACGAAGCCGATCAAATCGATCAGCAATTCCGTACCGCGTGGAAATTTGCCGACGTTTCAGCTGCGCCCGCGGCCAAGCACTGATTCACACAATGTGAATCACGTCTTCGCGGCTGAAGCGCACTTTCTTCCGGGTGGCGTATTTGTCATCGGCGACGCGATAACCAGCGGCGCAACAGACCACTGAGGCCAGTCCCTTCGCCGGCAAATCGAGAATCTTGTCGTACTGGTCGGGTTGGAAACCTTCCATCGGACAGGTGTCGATACCGAGCAGGGCCGCGCTCGTCATAAAATTTCCCAGGGCAAGGTAAGCCTGCCGCGCCGCCCATTCTTGCGATTGTGCACCGCGCTCACCCGTTACCACATCGCCGACCATCACATCACGGTAAGCTTTCAATTTTTCAATTGTGCCGCCGCGAACCTCCACCGTGCGCGCGATGTGCCGATCGATATGTTCTTCGGTCATTTTCGTTTTCACCGTGAAGACGACGTAGTGCGAACAATCGAGGATTTGCCTCTGGTTCCATGTCGATGGAAAAAGTTTCTCGCGCGTCTTTTGATCGGTGATCACGACAAACGCCCACGGTTGCAAACCCCAGGACGACGCCGAGAGAATGAGCGCGTTTTCCAGTGTCGCCCAATCTTCCGGCGAAATCTTGCGCGTCGGATCGAACTGCTTCACGGCATAACGCCAGTTGAGCTGTGTGAGAAGTTCTTCGCCTTTGATCGGGTTCATGGTCTGATTTGCTGCAAGATGACGCGGGCACGATCACATTTCCATTTGGAAATCTGCGCGCTCTCAGGAAACTTGATTGCAACCAAGCTAAGATCGACATCATGACCTCGGCGCAGATCAGGCAATCCTTTCTCGATTTCTTTCGCGAGAAACAGCACTCCATCGTGCCATCGTCCTCGCTCCTGCCTGACGCGCCGAACCTGCTTTTCACCAATGCCGGCATGAACCAGTTCGTGCCGATTTTTCTCGGGCAACAAAAGCCGCCGTGGGATCCGCCGCGCGTCGCCGATACGCAGAAGTGCATTCGCGCCGGCGGCAAGCACAACGACCTCGAAGACGTCGGCCTCGACACATATCACCACACCTTTTTCGAGATGCTCGGCAACTGGAGCTTTGGCGATTATTTCAAAAAGGAAGCGATCGAGTGGGCGTGGGAGCTAGTCGTCAAGTGCTGGAAATTTCCAGCGCAACGACTTTATGCGACCGTTTATAAACCGGGATCGGGCGAGCCGAGCGAGTTCGATCAGGAGGTGCACGATCACTGGGCGAGATTATTTCAAGATGCCGATCTCGATCCGAAGATTCACGTCCTCACCGCCGGCAAGGCGGACAATTTCTGGATGATGGGCGATACCGGCCCGTGCGGTCCGTGCTCGGAGTTACATGTCGATCTTACGCCCGACGGCGACACGCGCGGTGCGCTCGTAAACAAAGACGATCCGCGCTGTTTTGAAATTTGGAACCTGGTTTTCATCCAATTCAACGCCAATGCGGACGGAAGCTTCTCACCGCTCCCGCAACGCCACGTCGATACCGGAATGGGTTTCGAGCGCGCCACTGCGATCATTCAAGGCACAAAAAACCTCACCGATTTTTCCGACACCATCTCGAATTACGAGACCGACGTCTTTCGCCCGATCTTCGACGAGCTGGAAAAACTAAGCGGCGACAAATACGCAAGCACGTTGCCGGGTAGCGCGCTCGTCCCGAGCGCGTCCGCCGGTGTCTCGCCGGCGGAAACCGCTGCACGAGACGCGCAGCCAAGCGGCCGAGATGGCCGCTCCACCCAAAGTCAGATTGATGTCGCCTTTCGCGTCATCGCCGATCACATCCGCACACTTTCGTTTGCAATTGCAGATGGAATCGTTCCGTCAAACGAAGGACGCGGTTACGTTTTGCGTCGCATTCTGCGCCGCGCGGTTCGCTACGGTCGCATGCTCGGATTTCACGAGCCGTTCTTCTTCAAGCTGGTCGATGTTCTCGCGCAAACGATCGGCGACGTCTTTCCCGAAGTCCGCGCGAAACAAAAGACCATCAAAGAAACAATCCGCCGCGAAGAAGAATCGTTTAACAAAACGCTCGATAAGGGAATAGCTTTGTTTGAAAAGGCCATAACTGGTAGTTCAATCGAACCGCGCGACGCGCTCATGGGATATTCAATTTTAGACGACGCGGAACCAGGTCATGAATTTATCGACGCGCTCGAAATTACTGAGAACGCAGATGGAACCCGGAGCGTTCGCATAAAGGGAGATCTCGCATTTCGACTTTATGACACGTACGGATTCCCGCTCGATCTAACAGAACTGATGGCGCGTGAGCGCAAGTTAACTGTTGATCTTGCCGGTTTCGAAAGATTGATGGAGGAACAGCGCGCACGCGCGCGTCAGGCGCAGAAGAAGGAAACCGTGGAAGTTATCGATGCGGGCGTTCTGACTTCTCCCCCGACTGAATTTGTCGGTTATGAATTGCTAGAAGTTGAGTCGGTTGTTTTTGGTGGACCTAACAAATGGCTGATTGTCGAACAAACGCCGTTTTATTCTTCGATGGGAGGGCAAGTCGGAGACACGGGCTGGATCCAAGCAAGCGATAGAAAATTTGCCATACGAAATGTCAGAAAGGTTGCCAATAATGTCGTTACTCACTGGAGCGACCGCGATTTTGATTTGCACCAAGGCGATACGGTCCGACTCATCGTCGATTCCGCTCGTCGCAGCGCGATTGAGCGGCATCACACGGTGACTCATTTATTGCATTGGGCGCTGCATGAAATTGTTTCGCACGATGCGGCGCAGAAGGGGAGTTACGTCGGGCCGGATAAGCTAACGTTCGATTTCTGCAGCGCCCCCCTCACGTCGCAGCAAAAGCGCGACGTGGAAAAACTGGTTAACGAAAAGATCATTGAGAATGCTTCGGTTTCGTGGACGGAGATTTCATACGCGGAAGCGAAGAAGCGCAAAGACATTCAGCAATTTTTTGGCGAGAAATACGGCGACGTCGTTCGGGTGGTCCAAATCGGCGGCGAATCGAAGGCGCTCGATGGTTACTCGATGGAACTTTGCGGCGGCACGCATGTACGCGTGACGGGCGACATCGGATCATTTCGAATCGTGCGGGAGGAAGCGATCGCCGCGGGCATTCGGCGAATCGAAGCGGTGGCCGGCGACGCGGCGCGCGATTGGGCACAACGGGAGGCGGCAAAACAGCAGAAAAAATTTGATGCGCTCGCGCGCAAGAAATCCGACATCGCGACGTTGCCGGCTTTTTCAAACGAAGGCGAAACGGCGGAAATGCTAAAACAGATCGACGCGCGCGGGGCGCATCTGGAGAAAGTAGATGTCGATGTACGGGAATGGGAAAAGAAGAATGCCAAGGCGAGTGACGCCCAGATAAAGAGCCGCGCCGCCGAAATCGCAAAGGAGCTCGCCGCTTCATGTGCGGGGAAAGATTTCTGCATGGCCGAGGTGGCGGACGCAGACGGCAAGTTGCTGCAAGCTGTCGTTGATGCGCTCAAGACAAAATTTAAGGGGCCGATTTTTCTCGCGAGCGCAAAGGATGGACGAGTTTCGCTCATCGCGTCGGTGCCAAAGGAAATGACTTCAAAGTTTCAGGCGAACAAATTGATCCAGGAGACCGCCGCGCTCGTCGGCGGCAAAGGCGGCGGGCGACCAGAGAATGCGCAAGGTGCAGGCACCGACGCATCAAAAATCAATCAAGCGTTCGATAGGGCGAAAAAGGTTTTCATGGGTTAGCGCCGCGTTATGGACCTGCAACTTGGCGGCAAGATCGCATTCGTTAGCAGCTCGACAGCTGGGATCGGGCTGGCAATTGCGAGTCGATTAGCGCGCGAAAGTGTGGAAGTCGTTATCAACGGGCGAACCGAGGAGCGAGTTCGCGAGGCCATCGCGCAGATCAAGAAAGACTCACGCGATGCGAACGTTCGCGGGATCGTTGCTGACTTGGGCAGCGCGAAAGGTTGCAGCGAGGTCGTGCGCCAGTTGCCGCGCGTGGATGTCCTGGTCAACAACGTCGGCATTTTCGAGCCGAAGCCTTTTGAGAAGATCACCGATGAGGATTGGGAGAAATTCTTCGCGGTAAACGTGATGTCGGGAGTGCGATTGAGCCGGGCTTATCTCCCGGCAATGAAGGAACGAAACTGGGGCCGGATCGTTTTCATCTCGAGTGAATCAGCACTGCAGATTCCCGCCGAGATGATCCACTACGGCACAACCAAAACGGCACAGCTCGCGATCGCACGCGGACTCGCTGAGACCTGCCAGACCACAAACGTGACCGTGAATTCGGTGTTGCCCGGTCCGACGGCGTCGGAAGGAGTCACCGAGTTTGTTTCCAACCTCGCCGCCGAGAATAAAATCAGCGCGAAAGAATTCGAGAAGGAATTCTTCAAGAATGCGAGGCCGACTTCGATTCTGCAGCGATTCATCGATCCCGATGAGATCGCCAATGTCGTCGCCTTCGTTTGCAGTCCGCTCGCATCAGCGATCAACGGCGCGGCCGTCAGAGCGGATGGCGGCGTGGTCCGCGCGATCAGTTAGTTAGCCGCGTCTCACGGCGCGCTGACGCTCGGGCAGCGCGCATTTTTGATCAGGCGTTTCAAGTTCTTTCCGTTGATCGACATCCGATAAAGCGAGGCCGATTTCTCGCCGGCGGGTTGAGTCAAAAACAAAATATTGTCGTTGTCGATCCAGCAACCGTCCCAGCCGAAGAGTGTTTTCCGTGTGATGCGCACCGCTTTTTGCGTTGCGATTTCGAATCTCCACAGAGCTACTGGCGGTCCATCCCAATCTTTGCGGTGATGTTCCTCGCCCATGTCGATGGAAAGAAGCAAACATTTAGTGTCGGGCGAGACCGCGATGCGCCCGTCACCGCTCATGCCGCCGTTTGGAATGATTTTCTCGATGTTCCATTGTGCGAGGACGGCGCCGTCGAGACTGATTTGATAGATATTTGTCATGTCCTGGCAAAAAATCGAGCGCTCGTCGCGCGCCCAGCACGGCGAATAGAGCGTGGCCTGATTTTGGGTTCCCTTTTTTAGAAAGCGAAACTCGGTTCCGTCCGGCGCGATGGTCGCAAGGTTCCAGACTTCGTTTTCTCGCAAAGTGAAAGCAATGCGTTTCCCGTCCGGCGACCAGACCGGATAGTAAGAATTGTCGCTTGGCACATCTTTGAAGATGGTCGCTTTGCCGCCGGCGATTTCTACGACAGCAATGCGCCGCATACTGCTCGTCCCGGATTTTTCGACGCTCACAAACGCGACGCGAGTGCCGTCCGACGAAATGGCGGCAAAAATCCCGTCGGCAATTTTTTTCTCGCCGGTTCCATTCACGTTTGCGATCCAAACCGCGTCGTCCCGCTCAAACGCGATGTGACGTTCGCCGACAGTGGCAATTCCCGTCGAGGCAAACAAAAAAGCCAGGACGAAGCGGCAGATTTTCATCCTCCGCACTTTGCCCCGATCTTCAGGGCAATGCCAGCGTGACCAGGAAAGTGGCGAAGAGCGCAATGGAAAGCACCGCTAAATAAGCAACGCCGCCAAGGCAGAACTTGATCAGACTAAAGAACCACCCCTGCCGATAAACGCGGCGGATCGACAAAAGGATCTGCACCGCAAACGTTGTCCAGAGAATGGCGCTCATCCAGCCAACCAAATTTGGCGCGATCCGGCTCAAGCCCATCGTGGCAAAGCCGATCAGCATGATATCCACGTAAGCGAAAGTGTGAATGTGCAGCGCATAGATGAGGTGATCGATGTAAAAAACGTGGCGCCGCAGATACAAAATCTTAAGCACGAAGGCAAAGAGCGGAATGCAGCACAACATCATTCCCGGCAGATTGTTGATCAGGGTGATGAGAAACGCCTGGGCGTTTGCGCCGTTTTCTCCGAATTTCTCCTTTGCGCGCGCTTCGACCCATATTTCAAAGTCGTTTTTCGACGCTTCGTCTTTGTCCGCGGCCTTGAAAAAATCTTTTCTTTCCGAGGGCGGCACCTTTGCCATCGCGGCGTCATATTTTGCACGAGCTTCCGGCGGCAGCTCTTCACGCTTGAAGTTTGTATTCGGTCGAAGATGCGCCGATTTGGCCAGTTGATTCACGCCGAGGAAAAAGAGAATGCTGGCCAGCAAATATAACCGCAGCGGATGCGCATAACGCATGCGTCTCCCTGCCAGAAATTCATTCGTTAACCGCCACGGGCGCGTAATCAGTAGACCCAAAGTCGCGAAAAATTTCGAGTCCCAATTCAAAAACGAATCCAGGACATCGACAATCACATGCCGGAATGACCGGCGGTAATCGACTGCCGCCTGTCCGCACTGCGCGCAATACCGTCCGGTCAACTGCGCACCGCAATTCTCGCAATGCGTCAGCGGCGCGCGCTGGCGTCTCCTGCGACCGAAAAATCCTCTTTTGCCATTGTGGTGTTCTTCCAGAGCCGAAATCGCCGTGTCACCCAGGATGAGCTTCGCTGGTTCGTCGGGCATCGCTCCGCCAGCTTAGGAAAATGAAGTCCGGACGTCTATTCAGAATGTCTTTTTTACTCGCGCAGAAAGAGAAGAGCGGCTGTTCCAAACACCCCGATTGCGTACAAGATTGCGGCATCGGCGATAAAATAAGGGAAAATCATCAGGGCAAGTCCGCAAAGCATGATTTTCCACAAATTCATGCGCTTGCCGTAAATGAAGGCGACAAAACCGATCGACCCAAAAACCAGACCGCCAATCAGGTTTGCGCCACTCATATCGAACATGTCGATGGAAGGAGCTAAATGCGCGCCAGAGACACACGAACATTACTGGTTCGACAGAGTCTCGCCCTACCACGCTTAAGATCGACATTGAAAGTTAGGAATTGACCGTGCAGACCGGGCAATGTCACGATTTGCGGCGCGAAAAGAGTAACCAAGGTGACCCTTCAACTTTTCAAAACAAAAAGCGCTGATCATTTGATGGCCGAGGCGGCGGCGCCAGAGCGCGCGATGAAGCGCTCACTCACCGCGTTTGACCTTACCTGCCTCGGCATCGGCGCGATTATTGGTTCGGGAATTTTTGCGCTCACCGGCACGGCCGCGGCGGGCGAGCGCGTGACATCGGCGGGTTCGCAACTGACGACGCCGGTAATTAATTTCATTCAATCGTGGCTGACGCATGCGCCAATTGTTCTCGGGCGACCCGGGGCCGGACCGGCGGTCGTTTTTTCATTTGTCGTCGCCGGAATTGCCTGCGGATTCGCGGCGCTCTGCTATGCGGAGCTCGCGTCGATGATTCCAGTTTCCGGTTCGGCCTACACCTACTCCTACGCGACCCTCGGTGAAATTGTCGCGTGGATCATCGGTTGGGACCTCATTTTGGAATACGCAGTCGGTAATATGGCCGTGGCCGTCGGTTGGTCGGGTTACTTCGTCAAACTTTGTGGCAGCTTGTTTGGAATCAAATTTCCCCTTTGGGCGGTGACCGATTATCGAACGGCTGCCGATGTCCTGGCCAAGGGCGGCGAGCCGCTGCAAGATTTTTCATCGACAACGCTACCGGTGATCGCGGGGCATCCGATCGCGCTCAATCTGCCGGCCTTTGTCATTGTCGCCGCAGTGACAATTCTGCTGGTCTACGGAATCCGTGAAAGTGCAAAAACGAACACATGGATTGTCGTCACCAAAGTGGTGGTCGTGGTTTTTTTCATTTCCTTCGGCGCTTTTCTCGTGAATCCGACGAACTGGCACCCCTTCATGCCGACCGGCGTGGCAGGCATGATGGGTGGAGCGGCCATCGTGTTCTTCGCCTTCATCGGCTTCGACGCGGTGTCGACTACGGCGGAGGAAGCGCGCAATCCGCAGCGTGACATGCCGATCGGCATCATCGCGAGCCTCATCATTTGCACTGTGCTTTATGTTCTGATGTCCGGCGTCCTCACTGGAATTAAGAAGTACACCGTTTATCTGGGCGATTCCGCTGCGGTCGCGACCGCGTTCGCTGGCCGGCCCTGGGCCCAAGCATTGGTCAGCGCGGGCGCGTTGGCCGGTATGACTTCAGTGCTGCTTGTTTTTCAACTTGGCCAACCTCGCATCTTCATGGCCATGGCCCGCGACGGATTGCTTCCGCAATATTTCGCGAGAATTCACCACCGCTTTCGCACGCCGCACATCACGACCATCTGGACCGGCATCGCGGTGGGCGGCGTGGCCATGCTGACCGACATCGGATCGCTGGCGGATCTCACAAATATCGGAACGCTCTTCGCGTTTGTCCTCGTTTGTCTGGGCGTAAATGTTCTTCGTCGAAAAGATCGAGATCGTCCGCGGCCGTTTCGCGTTCCGTTGACCCCGTGGTTCCCGATCTTGGGCGTCATTTTTTGCGTCGCACTAATGCTTAGTCTTCCCATCCTGACCTGGATTCGGTTCTTCGTCTGGCTCGCGATTGGGATGCTGATTTACTTCGGCTACAGCGTTCGGCACAGCAAACTGCGCCACGGCATCGACATCGGCGAAACTGAAAATATTTTCCCGCCGATCGAGCCGTAGAGACGGTTGTTTTTCGGGTCAGGGAGCGAACTCTGCTCGCGTGCTGATGGCGCGGTGTACCGCTAAAAGATTCTAGGCGAGAAGCTTGTTCTCGCCACATGCAGCGATGGTCGTTCTGTGTGTGCTAGCACATTGCCCTAACGAGGTGATCCAGATCGCGGCTGGTCAGTGTTATAATTAGCTGTCCCCGTATTGAATGGTTGGCGATGTTAGCGGTGCATGCCTTTGCCGGCGCCGAAAGCAAAGGGCGGCGAAAATTGCAGCGCTCGCGCTTCAGACTTAAATCAAAGAAAACAAAACGCCTGGCGATGAGCAATGGCTCGATCCGCCAGGCGATGAATTGTTAGCTTGGTTTAAAATTAGCCAGGCAAAACGTGAACGGTTTAGTCGCGGTCTTGCGTTACAATCACCTTATCAACCAACATGTCGTCGCCTTGTTTGATGTAGTGAACGCGAACCTTCGAATCTTTTCTGATTTTCGAAGCTTCGATCACTTTTCCATCTGAAGTCACGTAAGTGACGCTCTTGTCGAACTTGTATTGAACAGGTTGGGCGGTGGCTTCCGTTCTCAGGAAGAGCGCGTGGCCCGGCGTGAATTCCGTGACAACGCCCGTACTTTCGGTTGTGGTGGTGGTTGTTTCAGTCGCTCCATTGGTCCCCGTCGTAGCGGTGGTGGAGGTTGACGATGTTTGCGCAAAAGCCACTGAACCCATCAGGGCTGTGGCGAACGCGATACTAA
>CATPAW010000195.1 GCA_955652255.1 uncultured Chthoniobacterales bacterium
ACTCAATTACTACATTCACGGCGACGCGATTAAGCTAATGGTCAATTATATTCATACCTGGTCGGACTTTCGCGAGGCGCACCCCGGGTTGGGCGATGACCAATTCGATGAAGTCATCGGCCGCGTCCAGGTGATGTTCTAAGGAAAAACTTCGACTGACTGGCGAGAGTTAGCATTTGTTTCTCTCAACCAAACACAGCACGATTAGGTCAGCGAAAGCCCGTCGGGAGAGCATCCTGGCGGGCTTTTTGCCTGAATCGGCGGGCGTTGGGCCGGAATCGAGGTTTTCACTTGACCTAAGCGACGGGCTCGCTTCGCGACCACGGCGCGTTCGCGCCGCCTGGATCTCCGATGTCCATCTCGGCACGCGCGGGAGTAACGCGAGCGCGCTGCTCGATTTCCTGCGCGAAAACGAATTCGAGACTCTCTACATTGTGGGTGACTTGATCGACATCTGGCAGCTCCGTCGCGGCATTTATTGGCCGCAACAGCACAACGACGTCATTCAAAAAATTCTGCGCAAATCGCGCAAAGGCACACGGATCGTTTACATCCCCGGTAACCATGACGAAATGGTCGCGGGATTCTACGGCGCGTACGGCAACATCAGCATCCAAAACCACGCCATCCATCGCACGGCAGATGGACGACGCGTCCTGGTGATTCACGGACACGAGTTGGACGCGGTGGTGCAAAACGTCAAGTGGCTCGCCTTCGCAGGGGATGCGGGATACCAATTTCTTCTTTCGCTTAACCCGCTGATCAACTTCGTGCGCCGCCGCTTCGGCCTCGGGTATTGGTCTCTCAGCGCCTACGCCAAGAAGCGCGTGAAAGACGCCGTTAGCTTCATCGGCCGATTTGAAGAAGAGATGGTTCGTTACGCGCAAACGTTTTGTGTCGACGCTGTCTTATGCGGCCATATTCATAGCGCGTGCGTACGCCAGATTGGCCGGCTCACTTATTACAACTGCGGCGACTGGGTTGAGACCTGCTCGGCACTCGTCGAACATGAAGATGGCAAGATCGACATCGTGAACTACGAGCCACTGCGCTTTCCAAACCAACCGTTGAAACCGACGCGATCGTTGGAAGCCGCAGCGATATAAAAAGGATGAAACAGAAAGTATTGTTTATTTGCGTTCATAACAGCGCCCGCAGCCAAATGGCCGAGGCGTGGTTGAACCGTCTTTGTCGCGGGCAATTCGATGCGCACAGCGCCGGACTTGAACCCGGCACGCTCAATCCGGTCGCGGTCGAAGCGATGCGCGAAATCGGCGTCGATATTTCCAAAAAGAAAACGCAGAGCGTCTTCGATGTTTTCAAGAGCGGGCAATTTTTCCCATACGTCATCACCGTCTGTGATGAGACGAGCGCCGACCGCTGTCCGATATTTCCCGGCGTCACCAAGCGTTTGCATTGGAGCTTCCCCGATCCGGCTGCACTCGCCGGCAGCCATCAGGAGCGACTCGATGGTGTGCGTGAAAATTCGCGATCAGATTCGCGCCCGCATAGAAATCTGGTTCGACGAAATGTGCGGGGTTGGGGCATAACCTTCGCCTAACTTTCATCCGTGGCGGCGCGCACGCTGCCCTGTCACGTGATTACAGTGAAAAGAACGGTGATCAAACGGACGCCGAATAAAACATCGACAACGCGTCGATCATTCCGCGAATTAACCCGGAGTTATTTCGCGAGCGAAAAGAGTTGGGAATTTGTCATCGAAGCGCTGTTCTTCGCCATCATCGTGGCGATTTCAGCGTGGCCGATCTTCGCCGCTGCCGACGCATTGAACGAATTCCTCCAGCGCACCGCGAGCTGAGACGATTCGCGACTTAGCAAGTTTGAGCGGCAGCAAGTCTGTTTGCGACTTGCGCATCGCGACAAGCCGTTTATGCGATTACAACAGTTCTTTTGCAATGAACAACCCAGCGAGAAACGGTCGTGAGATTGAGCGCAAATTTCTCGTCAAAGAGCTGCCGCCGGGACTCAACCGTTTCCGGAGTTATCCGATTGCGCAAGGTTATCTGGCGAACGAGCCCGGAGGAAGACACGTTCGCCTGCGAAAAAAGGGAAGGACCGCATCGCTAACTTTCAAAGTAGGTCGCGGGGGCACCC
This sequence comes from uncultured Chthoniobacterales bacterium, assembly GCA_955652255.1. Lineage (GTDB taxonomy): Bacteria > Verrucomicrobiota > Verrucomicrobiia > Chthoniobacterales > UBA10450 > UBA10450. Next base: position 2,116 of record CATPAW010000195.1, read on the forward strand.
GCGAAGAACGCGAGATCAAACTGAGTGCGAAACAATTCGCCGCGCTCTGGCCGGCGACAGTAGGCCGGAGATTGCGCAAGCTCCGCCACGAGGTTCCGTGGAAGAATTTGATCATCGAGATCGATAGTTATCGTGGGCGAAATGCCGGCCTCGTCGTCGCGGAAGTGGAATTCCCAACTCCTGCCGCCGCCCGCAAATTCCAACCACCGAGGTGGTTTGGCCGAGAAGTGACAGGCGAAAAGCGCTACAGCAATGTGAGGCTGGCGCGAGAGTAGCCAATTGGCAATGAGTTACCGCTTGAAATCGAAGGAGCAGCCGTCGCAAGGACTGAAGAGAATCTTTCGCGAAGAGATTGATTCTGCCCTTCGCTTGTGCCGCCATGCAGCAAAGCAGCGAGGCGTGACTGTTCACGAGACGCGCAAGCACCTTAAAAAACTGCGCGCGGCGCTGCGGCTGGCGGCGGCACAGGCAGGAAAAGATCGACATGCGCGAGAGGACCGTTCTTTAAGCCAAATCGCAAAGCTAGTGTCGCATTTGCGCGACGCGCACGTTCGATTGCAAACGCTGACGCATATTCGCGAGGACATGGGCGGTCAATCCGCCACGCAACCATTTCCAAAAATCGAAGAATTGTTGTCGATGGAACGGGAAAGTTTCTCGGCTGCTTTTGCCGGCTGGCGAAAACAAGCGATCCCGAAATTAGAAGCAGCCGAGAAACGTCTGTCCGGTTGGCCCCTGGACGAGACAACTTGGAAACAAGTTTGCGGATCGGTTGCGAAGTCGTATCGGCGCGGTCGCGCGGCGCTAGCGAAGGTTTTCGAGAAACCCACTCCGGAAAATTTTCATGCCTGGCGAAAGAAAGTGAAGGAGCTGTGGTATCATCTGCGCCTTCTTGAACCGCTCAACCGCGTTGTTCTGAAGAAAATTGCCGGGGACGCGAAAACTTTGGGCGAGCTCCTCGGCCTCGAGCATGATTTCGCTTTTCTCCTCGCTCGTTTTGACCAGGAAGGCACCGAGCCTGGACTGGGCGACGAGTGTGCTGCGCTGCGAAAGCTAATTCGCAAACGCAGCGCGAAACTAAAACGGGATGCGACCGAGCTGGGCCGGCGATTTTATGCGGAGCCGCCGAAGGCATTTGCAAAACGAATCTCGATCTTCATCAAAGATTGGAAGTCGAAAAAGAAGAAGAGACGGCCGGCGAAGAAATAGCTCGAGTTACTTC
>CATPAW010000196.1 GCA_955652255.1 uncultured Chthoniobacterales bacterium
CAAGCTCGCTGCCGCCGAGGCCGGCATCAGTCGCGTGGAAGTACGCGAGGACAAATTAATGCTGACACGGCGCGGGGATTTTATACTTGTGGGTGGCAAATTTCCCCGTTTAGTAGCGGGTAGAATCGAACAGCGTCTCCGGGAAATTCAGGAGCGGATCAAGAAACTATGAAGCGGATCATCCGTCGTTTTGCTATCGTGTCGCTGGCAATTTTTGGCCTGGCACTGTCGCCGCTTTGCCGCGCTGCCTTTGCCGCGGAGCCGGAGGTTATCGATGGCATTGCCGCGATCGTGAATGGAGACGCGATCACATACTCGGAAGTCCGCGCTGTGTCCACGCCGCGCGAAAAGTTGTTGCGTTCCCAGTACGCCGGTGACGAGCTCGTGAACAAGATCAAGGAAACGCGGCAAGCCGCGGTCCAGGACCTGATCGATCGTCAGCTGATCATCCAGGCGTTTAAGAAAGAGAGCTACCAGGTTCCAGATCACTATGTAGAGGAGCGGCTGCACGAAATCATCCAGGAATCATTCGGTGGCGACCGCAATACTTTTATCAAGACGCTCGAAGCGCAAAATTACACATTGGGCGAATTCAAAAAATTGGAGACCGAGAGAATGATCGTGCAGGCGATGCGGAGCAAGAACGTGAAGCGAAACACGATCGTTTCGCCCACGAAAGTCGAAGAATATTATAAAGCGCACCGCGACGAATTTACCTCCAAGGAACAGATCAAGCTTCGCATGATCATGATCCCCAGCCATGCCGAGAGCGGTAACTCCGCGGCGCAGAAAGCGATGGTCGAGGAGGTCCTTGGCAAGCTGGCGGGCGGCGCCGAGTTCGACCGCATCGCGCAGATTTATTCCGAGGACAGCACCCGCGACCAGGGCGGCGATTGGGGATGGATCGAGCGCAAGACCCTGGCCGCTCCGCTTGAAAAAATCGCGTTCAATCTGCCAATCGGAAGAATTAGCAGCATCGTAGAATTTTCCGGCAATTATTACATTCTCAAAGTCGACGAGAAACGCGGCGGCAAGACGCGTGCGCTCGCTGAAGTTCGGCCAGAGATCGAGAAACAACTGATCCAACTGGAAGCGCAGCACCTGCAAGAACGCTGGCTGGCCAGTTTACGCTCGAAAGCTTACATCCGGACTTTTTAGTGGCGCAAGCGTCCAGCTTGCGAATCTTTGGTGCGCAACTTGGAAAGTTGCGCCACTTTGAAACGCATCGGCATTACGCTCGGTGATTGCGCCGGTATCGGACCGGAGATTGTCGATCTTGCACTGAAGTCTGCTCGCCTGCCGGACTGGGCCGATTACATCGTTGTCGGAAAATATCCCGATTGCTCGTTAGGCAAACCGACCCTCGAAACCGCCCGCGCGGCCGCGGCCGCACTCGAAGAAGCCGTCACGCTTGCGCGACGCGGTGAAATCGATGCAATTGTCACAGGACCAGTCCACAAAGCGCGAATGTACGAAGCCGGTTTCAAATTCGCGGGCCAGACTGAGTTTTTTGCCGAACGCTGCGGCGTAAGAAATTTCGCCATGTTGCTGACGGGCGGAAAAATCACGGTCGCGCTTGTCACCACACATATTCCACTGAACGAAGTTTCAGGCGCACTCAAACAGGACGAGATCGTTCGCGTCGGTCAGTTGCTTGTCGATTTTCTTCACTGTCGATCTAATCCCGCAACCGCGGGACCACGTATCGCGGTCGCCGCCTTAAATCCGCACGCCGGCGAATCGGGAAAAATTGGGAGTGAAGAAATCGAAATCATCGCGCCGGCCGTCGCTGAGCTAAGCCAATCACTTCTCACCTCTCACCAATCACCTTCAGTTTTCACCGGTCCGCTTTCGCCCGATACGGTTTTCCATCGAGCAGCCGAAGGCGAATTCGATGCGGTGCTGTGCATGTATCACGATCAAGGTTTGATCCCATTGAAGCTGCACGCGTTTCACAGCGGCGTGAACGTCACCCTGGGTTTGCCGCTTCCGCGCACCAGTCCCGATCACGGCACGGCCTTCGCCATCGCCGGAAAAGGAATCGCGCGGCCAGACAGCATGATCGCGGCAATCAATCTCGCCGTTGAGCTCGCCAAAAGGCGAGAACCTTCTCCTAAGTAGTAATTGCCGTGCTCGTGCTCGTAGTCGTGCTCGTGCTCGTAGTCATGCTCGTGCTCGACATTTTTCGATTACGATTACGAGCATGAGTAAGATCGACAAGTACATCTCGGTCTTCAACATCGGGTTGCAGAACACGTTCGTTTATCGCTGGAATTATTTTCTCCGCGCGCTCTTCGGGTTGATTCCACTTGCCGGCACCGTCTTTCTCTGGCGCGCCATCTTTCGCGAGCGCGGCGGCGGGATGCACGGCTACGACTACGGCTCGATGATTTATTATTATTTGCTCGCCCTCCTGGTCAGCAACCTCGTCACGCCTACCGAAGACGAATGGCAGATCGCGGCCGATATTCGCGAAGGCCAGATTAATTCGCTTCTGACCAAGCCGATGAGCTATCTCTCCTATCGACTCAGTATTTTTTTGAGCGGCCGTCTCGTTTACACCGCAGTCACGCTGCCGCCCATCGCTCTCATCTTTATTTATTTCCGGCGCTACATCGCGCTGCCCGATCATCTGTTGACCTATGTCTATGCCTGCCTGTCGATGGTGATGGCGGCGTTCATGCAGTTTTTCATCACCTACAGCCTCGCCATGATGGCCTTCTGGATCCTGGAAATCTCCACCATCGTCTTCATCGTTTACTCGTTCGAATATTTTCTTGGTGGCCAAATGTTTCCCATCGACATCATGCCGGCCGGAATCCAGGCAGTGATGAAATGGCTGCCGTTTTATTACGAACTTTTTTGTCCAGTCGCGATTTTTCTCGAGCGACTCCGAGGCGCCGAACTGGCGCAGGCGTTGTTGATCCAAGTAGGCTGGCTCCTTCTCACCTGGGCCGCGGCGCGCGCCATGTGGAAACGCGGCCTCGGCCATTACCAGGCCGTCGGCGGATAAATCCGACCGCGCGGGTGTAACGGCGTTTGTGTCAAATGCCGAATTAAGAGAAAGGCGCTCGCCCCGGCGAGCGCCTCTACAACAGTTTCGACGTGGGCAACCCGGCAGCTTTCCAGGCTTTAAAGCCGCCGGCGAGCGAACGCACATTTTTGTAGCCCATCTTCTGCAAACTCTCGGCAGCGAGCGCGGAGCGCCCGCCGCCGCCGCAGTGACAAATGATGGTTGTGTTCAGATCTGGAAATTTTTCTTCCATTTCAAGCTCAATTGTTCCGCGGCTGAGATGAGTTGCGCCTGCCACATGTTCTTCCTCCCATTCATCCTTTTCTCGTACATCGACAATCACGGCGTCGCCGCTTTTTAATTTCGCGGCCGCGTCGGTGGGCGAGATTTCGGTGATGTTCTTTTTCGCGTCCGTGACCAGTTTTTCGAAACGTGTTTGTTTTTCCATTGCCTTAATGCCGGCGGTCATAGACCGCCGCTACAG
>CATPAW010000197.1 GCA_955652255.1 uncultured Chthoniobacterales bacterium
ATTGTCGATCTTCCGATCGCGCTGCGAGGTTCTTTTAAAGAGAGTTTCGGCAGCAGTGCGGTACGCTGGTAAAGAAAATTTGTCATCGCTTCGAGTCCCGGTGCGATCACGCCGCCGACATAATTTCTCTTTTCCGAGACAATATCAAACGTCACCGCCGTTCCAAAATCAACCACGATCGCAGGCCAACCGTAAAGCGCTGCGACCGCTGCCGCATTGGCCAGTCGATCAGCGCCAATGGTTTTCGACGCCGGGTAATCGATTCCGACGCCGAGCTTCAGCCGCGAATTCAACCACAGCACTTTGGTGCACCCGATCGCCTTTCGGACTTCGCGATTTTTCGGCGGCACAACTGAAGCAACAACCAACATGTCGATCTTGCACCGCTTCAAGAATCGACGAACAAATGCGCTGGTAAGTTTATCCGTCTCGATCCGAGTTGACCGGCCGAGGCGCGTTCGTGAAGCGAATGCGAGCTTGGTAAATGAATTGCTAATGTCGATCAGCAAATAATTTGTTGCGCGACTCATTGCACGGCAGGCGAGCCAAGCAGCCGCTACCGCTAACCTGACACGCCGTCAAGTCCACCGGTCGGACCGGCTCGTCCTGTGGCGAGCTTGCGACGCTATTGCCAAACGCGTAGCATCGCTCCGTGAGAAAACTGGTCCATCGACCACGCCGGTTACGAAGGTCGCCAGGCCTGCGGAATCTTATTCGTGAGACGAACCTAAGCGCGCGCGATTTTGTTCTGCCGCTTTTCGTCAGCGAAAAAATAGAAAAACGCCAGGCGATCGAAAGCATGCCAGGCGTGTTTCAATTTTCGCCGGATGGAATCGTCGATGAAGCGCGGCGCGCGCAGGATCTCGGACTGCAAGCCATCCTTCTTTTCGGAGTTCCTCGCGAAAAGGATGAACAGGCGAGCGGCGCTTATGCCGAAAATGGCGTCGTCCAAAAAACGCTCCGTGCGATCAAGTCAAAATGTCCGGAAGTGGTCGCGATCACCGACGTTTGTTTGTGCCAATACATGAGTCACGGTCATTGCGGCGTCGCACGGATCGATGGCGATCATTTCCACGTGCTCAACGACGAGACGGTCGATCTCTTGGTCAAGACCGCCCTTTCCCACGCCCACGCCGGCGCAGACATGGTAGCGCCCAGCGATATGATGGATGGTCGCATCGGTGCAATCCGCGAAGCATTGGACGCAAACGGGTTCGATCAAACCGGCATTATGAGTTATGCGGCCAAGTTTGCCTCGGTCTTTTACGGTCCGTTTCGCGACGCTGCGGAAAGTCCGCCCAAGTTTGGCGATCGCCGCTCTTATCAAATGGATTGTGCTAACGCGGAAGAAGCATTGCGCGAGGTCGCGCTCGATGTCGAAGAAGGAGCGGACATTTTGATGATCAAACCGGCGCTTCCCTACATCGACATCTTGTGGCGGGTGCGCGAGCGCTTCGCCAAACCGACCGCGGTTTATCACGTGAGCGGCGAATATGCCATGGTCAAAGCCGCTGCCGAAAAAGGCTTTCTCGATGAGCGTGCGGCCGTTCTCGAAATCATGACCTCACTCAAGCGCGCCGGCGCGGACATCATCGTCACCTACTGGGCGCGCGAACTCGCCGAATGGGTGCGGGAGTAAACAACCGCCGCGGCGAAACCGTCGCGCACGCGCGCTTAAAACGTCTCGCACTTCTTTGGGCGCAGGCACACGATTATTCCGCGTGCGCTTTCGAAATCACTTTGCCGCGATGCCGCTACCGCGCCGATCTCGCTGCTTATCGACCCAGGTCGACAGGACTCGGATCGACGGCCATATTTGAGTGCAAACAGGCGCTTGTCGATCTTCGGCGAGACAATTGCCGCACAACCGCAACCCGCCAACGCCTCGAGAAAGTGCAACGGCGCCGGCAAATTCTCGAAAAACATTTGCGCATGCATTATCCGAACCTTCGAATCGCCGATTCGTTGTTCAGCGAATTTGAATCGCATGATTTCGCGGCAATCAAGCATCGCGGCTACGGCCGGGTTTTGCGCAAACTAGCCGCGTTACAAAATCGCCTGTTTGATTGCACGAAATTCGAGACTCTGATGCGCTATCGTTGCGCAAATTTGTTTTTTCTTGTTTTGCCTAATGAGTTGTTCCAGGCCTCGGAGGTGCCGGTTGGCTGGGGCGTGCTGGCACAAGCAGATGGCGGGCTCGCGCTCATGCGCAAGCCCGTCTGGCAGGAAAGCGCCCCCGAGAATCGCCTCTGGTTCTTGCAGCGAATCGCCACTGCTGGTACGCGAGCGTTGAACCGGCAGTTGGAAATCACATTCGAGGACGTGATTTCCTCTCGTCGCCGATCTTGTTAGCCGTTCCTGGCTTTCTTCGAAACTGGGACAAGCAGATTTCGCCCCTTCATTTCCGCCGGTTGTTTCATTCCGAGCAAAAACAAAATCGTCGGCGCGACGTCAGCCAGAATTCCATCTTCGCAGCGAAACTCAGCGGCATTCTCCGCGACATAAATGAAATGCACCAGATTAGTGGTGTGCGCGGTGTTCGGCGATCCATCCCGATTGCACATTTGCTCGCAGTTACCGTGGTCAGCAGTGACAATGCATTTACCGCCAAGCTCGAGAAGCTTCGGGATGATTTTGCCGACGCATTCGTCCACAGTCTCAACCGCCTTGATTCCCGCTTCGATGATGCCGGTATGCCCGACCATGTCGGGATTCGCGAAATTCAGGACGATCAAATCATAATTGGCCAGCCGTGCAAGCAGCTCGTCGGTGACAGGCCGCGCGCTCATCTCCGGCTGCAAATCGTAGGTCGCGACTTTTGGCGAAGGCACAATCTTCCGGTCTTCTCCGGCAAAGGCGCGCTCGATTCCGCCGTTAAAAAAATAAGTCACGTGCGGATACTTTTCCGTTTCGGCAATGCGCAGTTGCGATTTGCCCGCCACGCTCACGATCTCGCCCAAAATGTGCGCGAGTTTTTCCGGCGGGAAAATAAACGGCGAGTGATAGCGGACATCGTATTGCGTAAGGCTGACAAAGCGAACGCGCGGCCAGGATTCGCGCTCGAAACCGTCGAATTTCTCGAGAAGAAAAGCTTGCGACAATTGCCGCGCGCGATCCGCACGAAAGTTGAAAAACAAGACGGTGTCGCGATCACGGACGCGCTGTCCATTCGCGTGGGCAAAAATAAGCGGCGGCATAAACTCATCGGTCTTGCCGAGTTTGTATTGTCGATCTAACGCTTCAGACGGCGACGATTCGCAAATTTCGCCCCGGCCAAGAACGATTGCGTCCCAGGCTTTTTTTGTCCGGTCCCAGCGACGATCGCGATCCATCGCAAAATAACGCCCGACAACGGTGACAATTCGCGCGCCGCTCTTTTTCAATTCCTCAGCGCAAATTTTTAGATACTCCGCGCCGCCGGTGGGTGATGCATCGCGTCCATCGGTGAAAGCATGAACGAAGATTTCGTTAACGCCCGCCTCTTGTGCGGCATTAGCGAGTGCAAGCAAGTGCGAGTAGTGGCTGTGCACGCCACCATCTGAGATGAGCCCGAGAAGATGAAGCCGATGGTCCCGCGCCGCCGCGAACGCTTCCTGGGCGACGGGATTGTGCGCGAGCTCACCCTGCGCAATTGCCTTATTGATGCGAGTCAGGTCCTGATAAACAATTCGACCGGCGCCCAGATTGAGATGGCCTACTTCCGAGTTGCCCATTTGTCCTTTCGGCAAACCGACCTCGGCCCCGCTGGCGCTCAACCTACTGGCTGGATAATCGCGATAAAGTTTGTCGTGGAACGGAGTGCGGGCGAGAAGCGTGGCGTCCCCATTTTCTTCGCGCTTTTCTTTCCCGCCGGGATTGATGCCCCAACCGTCGCGAACGATGAGCAGGATCGGGCACGCCATAACGGCGCACTCTGCCGACGATTCTCAAGATCGACAAGTCGTTCTTTCGTTGACAAGGTAAGGGAGGCACCTCTACATCGCCCTCGTGAAGTGGCGCAACCGATTGCTGGCGCTTATCTGCCTCTTCGTCTTTGCCGGCCTCGGCGTCGTTTATTTCAAACACTGGGTCGTCCAAAAGCCTTTCGGAATAATTCTGTTCATTGGAGAGGGACTCGCACCCGGCCGGCTGGCCATGACGCGCGTTTACATCCGCGGCGCAGATCGGCCCCTGGCCGTCGAGTCGATGAATCACGTCGCTCTGATAAAGAATCACTCGAAGGATTTTGCCGCTCCCGACCAGGCCGCCGCGGCAACTGCAATAGCAACGGGAAGCAAAGTGAACAATCGAGCGATCTCCGTCGATGAGAATGGAAAACCACTCACGAGCATCGTGGAGTTGGCTCGTGCGCACGGTCGCGCTACCGGTCTTGTCACGAACGCAAAATTAACTGATCCTACGAGCGCGGCATTTTACTCGCATCCAGCCGATCCAAACGACGCCGAACGCATCGCGCAGGAATTCGTCGAAGACGGAAAGATGGACGTTGCCATGGGTGGCGGCGTCAAGCTTTTTATTCCCGATGCAAAGGGTGGAGAAAGACAGGATGGCCGCGATCTTCTGCTCGAGCTGCGCCGTAATGGTTTCGATATCGTTCGCACGCGAGCCGAACTGGAAGCAATTCCCGCATCCCGCCGGCCACGTCTATTCGGTGCTTTTAGTAATGCGGACCTCGCGTTTGCGAATCAGGTTGAGGAACGGAGCGAACAACCCAGCCTTAGCGACATGGTGCGTCGCGCAATTGAACTGCTTCAATATAATGCGGGCGGTTATTTGCTGGTCGTCGACGCCGGATTAATGCGTAAAGCTGCCCAGGACAACAACGGAGAAAGAACGCTGGGTGAAACCGCGGAATTAGACCGCGCAGTCGCAATTGCACAACGATATGCCGGCCAAAGATCGACAATCATCGTCTGTGGCGATGTCGCGATTGGTGGGTTGAGCTTGAACGGCTTTCCGTTTCGCACTGACAGTGGCATCGCATTGCTCGGTCTTAATTCAGCCGGAGAACCGTGGATTACGTGGGCGACGGGTCCGAATGGCACCCACTCTTACGGCGCGGCGAAATTGCCGGGCAAACTTGAAGGGGCACCCCAGCCCCGCGAACCGGAACGCCTCGAGCCCGCTGCATTTTATACAAAGATGGCGCTTGGCACCGTCGATGATGTCATTGCGTTCGGAACCGGCCCGGGAACCGACATTTTGCAAGGTTGGATGGAGAACACGATCATTTTCGAAATTATCCGAAATGAGCTTTAGCAGCTGCCTACGCCGTCAAAAAAAAGCCGATCGATCGGCGCGCTTTCCGATCGACGAGCTTGTGCCTTAAAGCTGTTATTACGGGCTGACTTCCGGGACAAACGTAAATGGAGGCGGGTCAGGATGAGTAATCGGAGGGCCTTCGGCTGGAGGCGCCTCCGAGGGAACCTCTTTTGCGTCTTTGGCTTCTCCGAAATCTCTCCCTTCCAGAACGGCTTTCCTATCAAAAGCAACTTCTTCGCGACGTGCACTGAAGGTGCTCGAAGCGATCAGACACTTCGAAGATCCCGCGCCATCGTCGCATCGCGGAGGTTAACAACCCCGGCCTACCTCGTTATTGGATGGCCATTCATTGTTGACTATTGGCAGAAAAGGGCATTTGAGTTGCCGCGTAACACAGGCACCTTGCCTGTTCGGCCGACCAGCCTTCCCAGCCTGCATGGTTGCTCGCTGGGCAGGACGCCGGCGCGACGGTTCACAATTCTACTTTTACGTTCGCGCAGCATTCCAGAGTTGGGCGCCCGAAACAACCGGGCTACCTCGTAGAGGAACGTTGATTTTCGTGCCGAGTTAAGGAAAACTTACCCCTCAAACCTATGCAGCACGTCACCGCATTTTCACGGCCGCAAACTGTTCCAGCTGCGCCTGGCGCGGCGCCGAAAAAGACTCTGTGGATCCTCAACAGTTGGCGCGACCTGATTCTGTACGTCGGGACGCCACTTTTGCTCGTGCCGATGTTCGTGCTCGCGCAGGCGCGCTGGAGCGCGCAAGACATTTACGTTTTTGTGGCCGCATTCGGCGCCATGGGGCATCACCTGCCGGGGATGATCCGCGCCTACGGTGATCGCGCCCTGTTCGAACGATTTCGTTGGCGCTTCATTTTTGCGCCGATTTTTTTACTCGGTGTCTGCATCGCTTTTTACTGGTGGGATCTGAAAGGAATCATTCTGGTCGTTTTCTTTTGGGGCGTCTGGCATGGGATGATGCAGACCTACGGTTTCTGCCGCATTTACGACGCGAAAGTGGGTTCATTTGCCGGGCTTACGCGCCGGCTCGATTTCGCCGCCTGCGCAATCTGGTTTGCGACGGCGGTGCTGCTTTCCTCGCAACGCATGGCTGACACGCTCGAAACGTACTACGCCAGCGGCGGGCCCTTCATTCCGCCCTGGCTCCTGCACAACACACAGCAAGTAATGCTAGCTGGCGCCATCGCGGTCTCACTTTTGTTCCTGTTCAATTTCTCCCGGATGTGGGCGGAAGGGAAGCGCCCGAATCCGGTCAAGCTGGCGCTGCTTGTCACAAGCATTTCGTTTTGGTGGTATTGCAACAACGGCGTCACCAACATTCTCGCCGGGATCGCGTTGTTCGAGGTTTTTCACGATGTGCAGTACCTCTCGCTCGTCTGGATTTACAATCGCAGCCGTGTGGAAAAGGACAGGTCTATCGGCGGCTTCATGCGCTTTGTTTTTCGACGGAGCGGCTCGTTGGTGGGGCTGTATATCGGGCTTGTTTTTGCTTACGGTTCGCTCGCGTATTTTAATTCCCGTCTCGAAGTCGAGACGATCAAGCGTGTGCTCACCGGTGTGGTGGCCGCATCGGGCCTTCTTCATTTTTATTACGACGGATTCATCTGGAAAGTACGCGATCGCTCCACGCGCGAACATCTCGGTCTGGCCGGCGGAAACGTATCTGCGGCATCACGCGAATTTCTGCCCAGTTGGCTATTGCACGGGCTAAAATGGGTTGCGGTATTTGTGATTCCAGTCGGCGCGCTCTGGATCGGGCAAACGCGGAACAAAATGCCAGAAGTGGAGCGAGAAGCTTGGATGGCGTCCGATTTATCCAATAGCGCTCGCGCCCATTTGAAGTACGGCTTTGCCTTGCACAAAGCGCATCGTCTCGATGAAGCAGCAGAACAGTACCGGATCGCGCTGCGCCTCAATCCGAACGAGAAAGAAGTGCATTACGGCCTGGGTCAAGTTCTCGTTGCGCAATCGCAACTGAGTGAAGGACGCAGCGAACTGGAGCAGGCGTTACGCAGTGAACCGCGCAATAGCGAATTTCATTCCGAATATGGTTACGTCCTGCAACTCCTCGGTCAAAAAGATGAAGCCAGCGCAGAGTACGCAACGGCCACGCGCCTGGCTCCCAAATCCGGCGTGGTGCACTACGATTACGCGATGTTTCTTTTCCGTGAAGGCAAGATCGATCAAGCGATCACAGAGTTTCAGACCGCGTTAAAGCACAGCCCGAACCACCCTGAAGCGCATTACCATCTCGGCAGGGCGCTCTTTGTGAAAGGCGACTTTGAGGGGGCGAAAATACATTACCTGGAAACTGCGCGCCTCGATCCCAAAGCGCCAGTTCACAATGGTCTTGGCGTCGTCTATGTGCGACTGGGACAAACTTCAGAGGCAATTGCTCAATTCAAGGAGGCGCTGCGTTTGCGACCCGATGACGCAGAGGCTGCGGAAAATCTTCGCTTCGTGCTGGCCAGAGACACATCCGCCAATTCCACGCCGCGCTGAAATCTTTCGTTGCGCGCGTCGCTCGATCGGCTGCCCGCTCTCCAGCCCACCGCGCTTGATCGACAGAGCTCTACCGCAAATTTGAATCGCGGCGATTGCCAATCTTGAATGGGCGTTAAGGAAATTGCGCGAATTTTCTCGGATTATCGTGGGTGATATTTGCGGCGCATATTCATCGCCGAATTACGCGCGCTGGAAACAATGTTTCGCGTCCGAAATGGACCATCCGAAAGTTCCGCGGTCGAGCCGCGAGGAACACCCACGACTCCTCGCCGGGCAGTAAGGTTCGAGCCAGGAGAGAACGCCCAGCAATGATCCTGCTTACATCCCCGATGGGTGGCCTAAAATCACCCGAACAGACGGATCCTGTGCCAATACACCCTCTGTCGTAACCCGGCCTGTCTGGTCGATTTCACGCCGAGTCCAGACGGACATCGGCGAAACAGTGTTCGTGCCGACCGGCTTAACTTTCACTCTCTGCGGGATCCAAGATCCCGTCACGAATACATACATGTAACGGTCGCCAGTTTGGTCCCTCTGTGGGTTGGCAAACGCCTCAGTTGCGGCGACGGCCAGTATCAACAGCAATGCCGCTACTTTTACCAGTTTTGACGTTTTCATAATTTGCAATTTGGAGACTTTCTCCTTTTCTATCCTCACCTTATTCAACCCTGAACACAAGGGCGAGTTTCGGAGAAGATTTTACCGGGGCACTGACCGTTCGCGCGTACAGCAAAAGAGGCAGCGGCCGGAACCGCTGCCTCTTTGTTAAACTGCTCTTTTGCGATGCTTAGAACTTCTTGACCAGTCGCATATACCAGAAC
>CATPAW010000198.1 GCA_955652255.1 uncultured Chthoniobacterales bacterium
TTCGTTCAGTTCGTTTCTCGTGAAGCGGGACGACGAGCTGCGGAAACGCGCCTTCCATCAATTTTACGCTGAATTTCAGGACCATCAGTACACGCTCGCCACCTCCCTCGCGTATTCGGTGAAAGCGGATGTTTTCCGTGCACGCGCGCGCAACTATTCGTCCGCGCTCGAAGCCGCGCTTTTTCCAGACGATGTTCCCGTGGCCGTTTACGACAGTCTTATTAAATCCGTTCGGTCGCATCTCGATCCCCTCTTCCGCTACTTCGAATTACGCCGGCGCGTGCTCGGCCTGGATGAGCTGCATCATTACGATACTTACGTGCCGCTCGTTCTGGAAATTGAAACGCACATTAGTTTCGATGACGCGATCGAGACGGTTCTCGCCGCGCTCGCGCCGCTCGGAAAAGAATATGTCGATCTTCTCGCCGAAGGTTTGCGCGGCCGCTGGTGCGATCGTTATGAAACGAAGTCCAAACGCAGCGGCGCGTTCTCGTCCGGAAGTTACGGCGCGCCGCCTTACATCCTGATGAATTACAAGGAAGATGTCTTTGCTGATGTTTACACGCTTGCGCACGAAGCCGGCCACTCCATGCATACCCGGCTTTCGCAAAAATCGCAGCGCTTTCAAGACTACGGTTATCCGATTTTTCTGGCTGAGGTTGCATCGACCTTCAACGAAGAACTGCTTACGCACCATCTGCTCAAACAAACGAGCGACCCGAAAATGCGCGCTTACATTGTCAACCGGCAGATCGACGACATCCGCGGCACGCTTTTTCGACAAACCATGTTCGCCGAGTTCGAAAAAATCATTCACGCGCTCGAGGAAAGCGGCGACGCACTCACGCTCGACGTTTTCAAGTCGGAATATCACAAGCTCCTCGCCACCTACTTTGCGCAGAATTTCGTTTTAGATCCGCAGCTCGATCTCGAATGCCTGCGCATCCCGCATTTTTACAGCACGTTTTACGTTTTTAAATACGCCACCGGAATTTCCGCGGCCGTTGCCTTGTCCGAGCGCATGCTTGCTGGCGAATCGGGCAGCGTTGATGCCTATCTTAACTTTCTGCGTTCGGGCGGCTCAAAATTTCCCCTGGAAACATTGAAAGCGGCAGGGGTCGACATGACCACACCCGCGCCGGTCGAGAGCACGCTCCGGTTATTCGAGCGACGCCTGGGCGAACTCGAATCGCTTCTTCTGTAGCCGCTTCGCTGTGCGAAGCGCCCTGCGCGCCCTGCCAACCACACGCGCGTCGCGCCGCCCACAGAGTGGCGGCTACAGCTTGGCAAGCTGTATGCTTAGTCAGATGAACCGTGAACTTTCAATGGCAATTGCGGGCCGCCTTCGGTTACGCCGAACTCGGCATGACCCGCCAATCGGTCGCGGAATTGAACGCCATCGAAGCCACCTTCCAGGCGCAGCCGGAAGTGCTTCAGCTCCGTCTCCATCATTTGATGCGCGAGAAAAAATGGGCCCGCGCTCTGATCGTAAGCCGCAAGCTTTGCCGTGTCGCCCCGGAGTCCAGCGCGGGATTTTTGCACGCCGGTTGTTGTCTGCACGAACTGGGAAAGACCGCTGAAGCCAAACGGCTCCTTCTCAAAGGTCCGGTCGCGTTGCTGAAAGAGCCGATCTATTACTACAACATGGGATGTTACGACGCGCTCCTCGGCAATGTGCACGCCGCGCAAATGCATTTGCAAACCAGCTTCAAAATGGACGCCTCCTTCCGCGGGCTCGCGAAAAAAGACCCCGATCTAAAAGCAGTCCGGGCGTTGTTATGATGTTGTAGTCGCCGCTGTCCTCAGCGGCAGATTTTGCTTTGCGGCTGAGACAGCCGCCTCTACAGCTTCCAGGTTAATGCAACTGGATGCGAGCAAACTTCGTCAGCGCATCACACCGCTGTTTGAAGAGAATTTTCAAAAGTTCGGCGAGCTCGGCGCGGCGGTTTCGATCTGGCAAAACGGGAAAGCGATTGTCGATCTTGAAGGCGGATTTAAAGATGCGCGCCGCAAACAGTCGTGGACGAGCGACACGCTTGTCCTGATTTGGTCGGCCACGAAAGGACTCGGCACCGCATGCGTTCTGCATGTTCTGGAGGAGCACAAGATCGACATCGAACGCCGCGTCACGGAGTTTTGGCCGGAGTTTGCTCAAGCCGGCAAAGAAAACATCACGCTCGCTCAGTTGCTTTCGCACCAGGCCGGCCTCGCCGCTCTGGATCGAAAAGCTGACGTGCTCGATTATGCGGGCGTCATTTCCGCGCTCGAAGAACAAAAACCGCTTTGGCCGCCGGGAACTGCACACGGTTATCACGCGCGCACTTTCGGCTATCTTCTCGATGAGCTCGTCAAGCGAATCGCCGGTCAATCGTTACGCGAATACTGGCGAAAAACATTTGCCGGGCCGCTTAACCTCGATCTTTGGATCGGCCTGCCGGAAAAAGAGAATCCGCGTGTCGCCACAATGTATGCGGCCAAAGCCGGTAACCTGCCGCAGCCAAAACAATTTTACGTCGATCTTGTTTCGCCTGGAACTCTGGCACGAAAAGCCTTTACCTCGCCGCATGGATTGCACGCGATCAGCGCGATGAACGATCCGGCGATCCGCGCGGAACCGATTGTTTCCTTCGGCGGAATTGGCAGCGCGAATTCGTTGGCGAAATTTTATGCAATGCTGGCAAACGGTGGCGAACTCGACGGTCGGACGTTTTTCTCGGAGAAGACAATGCGCTGGATGACGACAACGCTGACCGATGGGATCGACCGCGTCTTTCAAATGCCGACGGCGTTTTCCGCTGGCTTCATGAAAGATTCAAAAACTTCGATGCACCGCATCTTCGGTAGAACCCATTCTGAGCAGCAGTCGAAGGGATCGACATCCGCATTTGGGCATCCCGGTGCGGGCGGCAGTCACGCTTTTGCCGATCCGGAAAACAAAATCAGTTTCGCCTACGTCATGAATCAAATGGAGCAATCGGTCCTGCCGAACGAAAAATCGCTGCGGCTGGTGGATGCGATTTATGATCTTCTGTAGCGGCGATCTGCGATCGCCGAAACTAAAATAACGGCGGTCATAGACCGCCGCTACAGTAAGATCGACAATCACTCTCCGATAATCGTGACGGAAATCTTCCGCCGATGGGAAGCGCGCCGGTGTTCGAAGAGAAAAATTCCCTGCCAGGTGCCGAGCTGCATTTTTCCATCGATAATCGGCACGGTCTCGCTCGTGCGCGTCAGCACCATGCGAATGTGCGAAGTGCTGTCGTCCGTGCCCTCAGTCGTATGCACGAAGTAGTCGGAGTCCTCCGGCACGAGCCGCTCGAAAAATTCTTCGAGATCTTTTCTCGCCGTTGGATCGGCGTTTTCCATCACAATAAGACTGCAACTGGTGTGCTGAACGAAAACTGTGACGGTCCCGTTGCGCACGCCGGACTTGTCGATCTTCGCCTGAGCGTCGCTCGTGATTTCGTAGGTGCCTTTGCCGTCGGTGCGAACATTGAATTGGTCTTGATGAACGTGCATAAATTGTGCGATCCAAAAATAACATCGGCCATCGAGCCAGTCGCGCGTTGATCTTTCGTCCGGCCAGTGCCCTAGTAAGTTGTCGATGCAAGGCGATCTCGAGCGCGTTTTGTTTGACGAGAGGGCGATTCTCCGCCGGCTGGACGAAATCGCCGCGCAAATTTCAAATGATTACCGTGATCGCGAATTGACCGTGATCGAGGTCTTAAACGGAAGTTTGATATTCATGGCGGATTTGATGCGACGAATTCCGTTGCCGCTGAAATTGGACTGCTTGAGCGTGGCGAGCTATCACGGAAAAACCGAGCCGAGCGGCGAAGTCATTTTCAAACAGATCGCGCCGCCGGACGTGCAAGATCGACATATTGTCATTCTCGATGACATTCTGGACAGCGGTCATACCCTCGCCGCCATTCGCGAAAAACTTGAAACGGCGAAACCGCGCAGCATCCGGGTGTGCGTTTTACTAAGCAAAAAGAAACGTCGCGCCCGCCATGTCGATGCCGATTACGTCGGCTTTGAGATCGAGGATGAATTTGTGGTCGGCTATGGGCTCGATTTTATGGAGCGCTATCGCAATTTGCCGTGCATTGGCGTGTTGCGAAAGGAATTGATCGCGCCATCGACCTGACCGGCGATGAAAGTGCGCGTGCAATTTTATTCGCAGTTGCGCGACCTAGCCGGTGCGCCGGAGTTGATTGTCGATCTTGCGGAGGGAGCGATGGTCACAGAATTGTTGGGAAA
>CATPAW010000199.1 GCA_955652255.1 uncultured Chthoniobacterales bacterium
CGAGAATGTCGATGTCCGGTTTGAATTTATGCGCATCGACCGCGGCCTCGATCGCGACTTTCCAAAGTTGAACGGTAACGTCGTCGGGCACGAGCTGGCCCTTGCTCGAATATTCGAGGAAGGCCTGGCCGACTTTGGTTCGGGTGTCGATTGAGCGAAAAACATCGCCGCATGGGCAATGAAAAAAACGCGGGATGCTCCCGAGCGTTTTACCCTGTGTGCCTTTGCCGCTGCCGGGCGCACCGAAAAGGAGGAAGGTCTTATATTTCATGGGCGAAACTCATTATACCGCAAACTGCTTGAAACCGGATACCGGATAGAAAAAAGAGCGAAAGTTATTTCTTCGCCAGAGGATCGACATTCACCCGTCGGCCGGCGCGGTCGAAGCGCACGTTGCCATCGACCAAGGCAAAAATGGTGTAATCGCGTCCAAGGCCGACGTTTCGGCCCGGTAAAAATTTCGTCCCGCGCTGGCGCACGATGATGTTGCCGGCCACGACCAATTCGCTGCCGAATTTTTTCACTCCTAATCGTTTGCTGACGCTGTCGCGACCGTTCTTGACGCTGCCTTGTCCTTTTTTATGAGCCATTGGAAAGGTTGATAGTTGATAGTTGAGAGTTGATGGAGGCTAGTCGGCACCTTTCTTTGCGCTCGCGCTTTTCTTCGCGCCAATGCCGATGCTTTTGATCTTCACTCGCGTCAATTTGCGGCGATGTCCGACGGTGCGGTGATAACCTTTGCGCCGTTTGAACTTGAACGCGATCACTTTTTTGTCTTTGCGCTGCTCGACAACTTCCGCCGTCACCTTTGCGCCGGAAATAAGCGGATCGCCGTGCGTCAGTTTGTTGCCGTCGGCGTACATTAAAACATGGCCGAACGTTGCGGTCTTGCCCGCTTCGACTTCCAGAAGATCGACATCGATCGTTTCGCCTTCCGCGACACGATACTGTCGTCCACCGGTCTTGATAATTGCGTAAGCCATAAGCGCTTCTGAGGAGAAAAAGCCGCGCAAAATTCCACAGATTCGGGGGTTTGACAAGTGGAAAGCGTTGTAGCTGCCGCTGTCCTCAGCGGCAGTTTCGTTCTGCCGCCAGAGACGGCGGCAGCTACAACGCTGAAATCAAGAGCACAATCTCGCCCTTTGCCGGATGCTTCGCGTAATGAGCGAGCAGTTCGCGAGCAGTGCCGCGCCGGAATTCTTCGAATTTTTTTGTGAGCTCGCGCGCAACGCACAGTTGTCGATCTTGCATGATATCGATGCCAGCGTTCAGCGTTTTGATTAAGCGATAGGGCGATTCGAAAAAGATGGTTGTTTCATCGCGCGCGGCGGCGGCGCGCAATTCGCGTTCACGTTGACCGCTTTTAACAGGGAGAAATCCGCCAAAGAAAAATTTCTCAGCTGGAAATCCAGAACCGACCAGCGCGGTCAGGATCGATGACGGCCCGGGAATAATTGTAAACGGCAGGACCCGCTTGACGCATTCGCTAATCAGGCGCGCGCCTGGGTCGGAAAGCCCAGGCGTTCCGGCATCCGTGATGAGCGCGACGTTCTCGCCCGCCGCGAGTCGCTCGACCAGCTGTGCCGTGCGCATCGCTTCGTTGTGCTCGTGATAACTAACGAGCGGGTTCTTGATTCCGAAATGCTTCAGCAACATTCCCGAGTGTCGTGTATCCTCGGCTGCGATAAGATCGACATCTTTCAAGACTTCGACTGCACGCAGGGTGATATCGCCACGATTACCAATGGGTGTGGCGACGACGTAAAGCATCTTTGATCATCGGATCAGAATTCATTTTTCGCTATCGATTGCGTCGTAGGGTTATCGAGGAAGGGAAAATCCTTGACGCAAATTCAAATAAAGCCAAGCTGCTGACGCAAAACGATTCCATAAAGAGGAAGCATATATGAGAATAAGTTTTTACGTATTGGCGCTGGCACCGTTTGCGTTGATCGGCTGCGCCGAGGAACCGGTGCCGGTAACGACGACAACAACGACAACCGAAACTACGCGAGGGGTAACGACAACGGCCCCGGGAGCTGTTACTCGAGAGGTCGTGACGCAGCCTGTCACGCGAGAGGTTCTCGTGACCACGGCTCCGCCGCCGGTTCGGGTCGAGACGCAGACAGTCTCGCCTAGGCCCGGATATGTCTGGACGCCGGGGTATTGGCGCTGGACCGGAACGGATTACGTCTGGGTGCGCGGCAGCTGGGTGGCCCGTCCAAGACCAGCGGCTGTGTGGGTTGAAGGTCACTGGGTGCGCAGGGGCGCCGGCTGGGTATGGGTCGCGGGTCACTGGCGATAGACCCACGCCTGAACCTTCCGGTTAACGTCGCACGAGAAATTCGTCGCGATACATCGGCGTTTCTTCTGGTGCGAAGCCATGGTGCATAATATTTTCGGTGACGACACGCGGAAGCAGAAAATTCAGAAGGTAATCGCCGCCGCCGGCCTTGGTGCCGCCGCCGCTCATCTTGAAGCCGCCGAACGGGTGGCGCCCAACGACCGCGCCCGTGCAGGAACGGTTGATATAAACATTGCCTGCCTCGATCTCGGCTTTGGCGCGCTCGATGTTGGCCGGACTGCGCGAGAAAAATCCGGCAGTGAGCGCGTAATCGGTGCCGTTCGCGATCTTGATTGCTTCATCGAGATCGCGCGCTTTCAAAACGCTGAGAACCGGTCCGAAAATTTCTTCGCGGGCGATGCGCATGTTCGGCTTTACGTCGACAAAGATTGTCGGCGGAATGAAGTAACCTTTTGACGGCACTTCCTGATGCTGGAACGCGAGCGTGGCTTCGCTCTTGCCGATCTCGATGTAATTCAGGATGCGTTCGTAGGCGGTTTTGTCGATCACCGGTCCGACGCTAGTGCCCGGTTCTTCCGGGTTCCCGACGCGCAAACTGGCCGCGGCCGAGAGCAAGCGCTCCAGCACGCGATCGTAATTTTCTTCGAGCACGATCAAGCGCGAGAGGGCGGAACATTTCTGTCCCTGATAACCGAACGCAGAATAAATTGAATCGACAATCGCTTCGTCCAGGTCGGCATCCGAATCGATAATGACCGCGTTCTTGCCGCCCATCTCGCAGACGACGCGCTTGAGCTCGCGTTGACCGGGTCGCGTGATCCCGGCACTTTCCCAGATTTTCAGGCCGACTTCGCGCGAACCGGTAAACGCGATAAGATCGACATCTTTATGCTCGACAAGGTGCGCGCCGATGACCGACCCATGACCGGGCAGAAAATTAAGA
>CATPAW010000200.1 GCA_955652255.1 uncultured Chthoniobacterales bacterium
CCAATCCACACCGGTCGCGTTCGAGCAAAAATCGAGGCGCAGCGCCGGATCGTCACGCAGAAACTTCGCCACGGCAGCCGCATGTTCATTGTCGAGCAAGAGCGACGATTGCCGCGCGGGACCGGGATTGGGTACGATGTCGATCTTAGCGCCGGTTACAGCTGCTTCAGCGCTCGCTTTAATGTTTTCCAGAGATTCCATCACTGCTGCCGCTCAATCTTCGGCGGATGAAAAACATCCGGATTGGCGGGCGGCTCCAGATCATGCGCGCCAAACGCCGGCACTGGAAACTCGCTCGGCTGCGCCGGATCGAGAAAGCCGGCCTTGCCCTCGCCCGTCAGTTTCTGCCCATCGATCTTCCGCTGCAATTCCATGAAAGCGTGCAGCAACGCCTCGGGCCGTGGCGGGCAACCCGGAATGTAAACATCAACCGGGATGTAACGGTCTATTCCTTTGAGCACGTTGTAACCTTGTTTGAACGGCCCGCCGGAAATTGCGCAAGCGCCCATCGAGATGACGTATTTCGGGTCAGGCATCTGGTTGTAGAGCCGCACGATTTGCGGCGCCATTTTCTTGGTCACCGTCCCGGCCACGATCATCAGATCGGCCTGACGCGGCGATGGCCGGAAGATTTCGCCACCGAACCGCGCGAGGTCGTAGCGTGATGCCGCGGTGGCGATCATTTCGATCGCGCAACAAGCCAGCCCGAACTGCAGCGGCCAAATCGAGTTTTGCCGCCCCCAATTGTAAAGCTCCTGCATCGAGGTCACCCAGATCCCCTGTCTTTGCAGTTCGCTGCGAAGCCCTTCGTCGATTTGGTCGCCCATTTCCCGTCTTAACCCTTCACCTGCCAACTTAAGCACCCTTTGCTCCATGCCCAAACAAGTCCTTCAATCAGCAACAGCAAGAAAACCAAGATCGCAATGAAAGCTCCGACCGGCAAACCGGTGAAGGCCACGGCAAACGGCACCAGAAAAATCGCTTCGACGTCGAAGATGAGAAAAATGATGCAGTAGAGATAATACTGTGATCTGAACTGCACTTGCGCTTCTCCGAGCGATTCGACTCCGCACTCGTAAATAGCATTTTTTTCCGCACCCGGCTTTGGCGGCTGGAAAAATCGTCTCCAGAGCCAGGCCAATGCCAGCGGTATCAATGGAAATACGAACGCCACGCCGACAAAAATGACAATAAAAAAGTAGGGATCAGGCGTCATGAGATACGGATCAAATTATCCACCACTTGTGTGAACGGAGCGCATGCTCATGCGGGACATTGTCAAAAAAGCCCCGCGTCATCAATACTGCGCGTTCCAAAACGATGCTCGTCATCGCGAGCCAGCGTTTGAACCAGAAAGTGCTCGGGGCCGCTGCGTGACGCCGCGGAAAATTATTTCCCCGTGTCCGGCGATTTTCTGCCAAGCCATCCGCGCCGTTTAGGCTTGGATTCCTTCGGCTCCGGCGCGGACTCTTTCGCCTCAACGGCCTTTTCTTTTCTTGGCTCGGTGCCCTTTGCTCCCTTCTCTTCCGCGGCTTTCTCCTCGGCCGCTTGTGTTGCATCGACCCATTCGATAAAGGCCATGGGAGCGGAGTCGCTCTTGCGTTGGCCGAGCCTGACGATACGCGTGTAACCGCCATTGCGGTCCGTCGATCTCGGCGCAATCTGGTCGAACAATTTCTTCACCGCGGTCTTTTGCCGCAATGTTGCCAGGGCAGTCCGTCGCGCGTGAATCGATCCTTTCTTTCCAAGCGTCACCATTTTTTCCGCGAGCGGTCGAACAGCCTTCGCTTTGGCGAGCGTCGTCATGACGCGTTGATGTTCGATCAAGGAGCAAACCTGATTAGCCAGCAGCGCTTTGCGGTGCTCAGCCGTGCGGCCAAGCTTAACCGTCTTTTTTTGGTGCCTCATGATTCGGCGAATGTGATTGTCGATGCAACGATGATTACTACTCGGCAGCCGCGCCGTCCGGGCTGGCACCATCACCGCTCGCCGGCACGTCCACCAGACCTGGGTCGAATTTCATCCCGAGACTCAAACCAAGGTGTTGCAGTTTGTCTTTGATTTCGTTGAGCGATTTCTTGCCGAAGTTGCGATACTTGAGCATCTCGGCCTCGGTTTTTTGCGCAAGCTGACCGACTGTCGTGATATTCGCGTTGTTTAGGCAATTCGCGGCGCGCACACTCAGCTCGATTTCGTTCACGCTCATGTTGAGCAGCTTCTTGAGCTTGATGTTCTCTTCGCTCACACCGGCCGGCCGCTCGTCGAATTCGATCACGTCCTCATTGAAGTTGACGAAAACATCAAGGTGATGGCGTAAAATCGCGGAGGCTTGGAGCAGCGCGTCCTCCGGGGTCAATCGTCCGTCGGTCCAGATTTCGAGGATGAGTTTGTCGTAATCGGTGCGCTGACCGACACGGGTATTTTCCACGGCGTATTTCACACGCGTGACCGGTGAAAAGATGGAATCGATCGGGATTAAACCGATCGGCTGATCGGCGCGCTTGTTTTCTTCGCCCGTCGCGAAACCGCGCCCGACACGCACTTCCAGCTCGGCCTCAAACTTATGTTTCTTGTCGAGCGTGCAGATCACCTGCTTGGGATTGAGCACGTCGTAGCCTTGCACTACCTGGATGTCGCCAGCGGTGACTCCGCCCTCCTTGTTCACGGTCAGCGAAAGCTTCCGCGGTTCATGATCCTCGGCTTTGAATTTCACCTTCTTGAGATTGAGGACGATGTCGGTTACGTCCTCGACGACGCCCGGTAGCGTGGCGAACTCATGTTGCGCGCCGGTGATTTTCACCGCTGTTATGGCTGCACCTTCTAATGAAGAAAGCAGGACGCGGCGAAGTGAATTTCCAACGGTGTGACCGTAGCCGGCTTCAAACGGCTCGGCGACAAACTGGGCGTAAGTTTCTGTGGCAGTGCTCTCGTCTTTAACGAGAGTTTTCGGCATTTCAAAACGACCGTAACGGACTGGCATATGATTTCTTGGAGTGATGAAGTGCTGAATTATTGGAGTGCTGGATAAAAGCACGCCGATTCCATTGCTCCACTACTCCGTTGCTCCATAC
>CATPAW010000201.1 GCA_955652255.1 uncultured Chthoniobacterales bacterium
CACGACGCCGATGTCATCATCGCGGATGTAGATGGCCGTCCCGGGCGGATCGGAGATCGGATCGTTAAACCACGGTGTGAGGCGATCGTTCTGGCTATTGCGGCCCCAGACAAATTCGGCGCCCGACTCGGAAACAAACGCGCCGAACTTTGGATTGGCCATGACGTTGACCCAGGGAAGCGGCGTTTGCCGACCGGGACCCAGATAGATGACAAATTCCTTTCCGTCCTCGGTAAAACCGCCGAGGCCGTTGAAGTATTTCAACTCCATGAACGCCAAGGGCGCGGAGGGCTCTTCGTGGAATTGCTGGGCGGGCATTAGGCGCCGCGGTTTCACGATGACGGGGGTGGTCGCGGCAAGTTGTTGGCGGAGCGTGCCGCGGGCTGCGACCAGGACCATCCGCGAAGCAGCCTGAAGCGCGATCAGCTCTTCCTTCGAAATCTTAGTCGCCGAGCGAAGATAAACGCCACCGGGTTGATCCACGCCGGTCATGTGCGCCTGCGCTTCGGTGAGCTGGCGCAGGTGAGCGGTCAAGGGTTCGTCATAACTCGGCGGTTCCTCGCTCACGAGCACGAGATCGACCTTCAAGCCACGCAGATTCCAGAAAGTATGCGCAGTCAAAATTTCGCGCACGACTTCGATGTCGCGGAGGTGACCGATCATGATGACGACAATCGGCAGGTCGCCGGAAATGCCCTGCCGCCAGAGCGCGCGCTGACCCTCGGCCCGGCGCCCGAGACGCGCGGGCGGCGGTCGCAGTTGGGCCTGCGGAAAGATAATGAGGCCTGCCAGTTGTTGAAAGGTTCGCACATCGGCCGGGCGGATGTGGAGCCGGCGCATCTCGAGTTGGGAATGGGTCCAGGCGGTTTCAAAAGAGCGCGCGCAAGTGTGGAACTCTGAGTAGCGCTCGGCCAGTGCGACAACCGCTTCGCGCGATCTCGCCACCACCGTCACGAGCGCAAACTGAAATCGCTCGTTAGGCAGGATCGTCACCCGCCAGCGCAGGCTGAAGATCGGATCGAGCACGGCGCCGATACTGTTCGTTAGGCTGCGGGTGATCGCTTCGGGATTTTCCGGCGTGCGGCCCCGGCCGAGGAACTGGGCGCGGTCGGTTTCGAACTCGGTCGAGTCGATAAGAGAGGAGGATTCGGGGACCAGGAGGTGCGCGGCCCAAATGGGCTGATCGTCGGGAGCGCGGAGGCGGCGCCGGGCGACCAGCGCTTGGCAATGCGGCAGCCATTCGGTTTCAATGAAGAGCTTGTTGAAAACGGGATGCGCGCGATCAGCCCGGTGCGGCGCGAGCGCGAGCTCGAGGTAACTGGTCAGCTCCAGCCGGCACGATTTGCGTGAGGTATTCACCAAAGTCACGCGCCGGACTTCCGCATCGTCTTCCGCAGAGACGACAATTTCCGTGATGGTCTCGCACGGTCCGCTCCTTCGCCGGAACTCCGCTTTGTCCGGCGTGAAACTCCAGGTGTAACGACGCTCGGGAGATCGCACTGGTTGATGGGTGTTGCTCCAGATCGTTCCGCTTTCCAGATCCCGGATATAACAAACCGGGCCCGAGACGTCGCAGGTCGTATCGGCGCGCCAGCGTGTGACGTCCAAATCCAGCCAGCGCAGGTAGCCGCCGCCGGAGTTCGTTACCGTGACGGAGCAGGTTCCATTGGAGAGGAGGTGAATGCGCGGCGAAGAGATGTCCGGTGTCTGCGCCACCACCGCGGCGCCGACGCTCGGAATCGTCCGGAGCAGGGGTCGTTCTTCATGCACCTCACCGGTGGTCGGCAAAATTTGTTCCGGGATGTGCTCGTGCAGGAGCGGCTCGGTGGCGCGGATGCGCGGGTCGGAATGGAACCGCCTTCGCATTGCATTGTCATTTAAAGCGTTGTCATACGCGACGAGCGACATCCCCTGGTGATGCACCATGTAGCAGTGGATGATGATCCCGGCCGCGCCGCCAGGTTCGGTCCGTCGCGAATAGTCGATCGCTTCGTAGTAGCCGTAGTCGCCGAGCAGCGCAGAGTCGCCCAGGGTGGCGAGCCACCGCAAATTCTTTGTGGCGGCGGCCGGTTCCACGGCGAGAGCGAGCGCTGCCGCATACGGCGCCACGACCAGGTCGCGTTCGTGCCCGCGCTGCAACGCCAGCGCCGGCACGCCGAAGGCCCGGTATTGATAGACGTTGTGCCGGTCGAGGGCGCTGAAGGCGGATTCCGAGATGCCCCACGGCACGCTGTTTTGCCGGGCATAGCCAATCTGACAACGCACGGCGTCGTAACAGGCGCGATCGAGCAAAGAATTCTCGTGCGTCTGGGTAAACAAGAGCGGCATCAAATATTCGAACATCGTCCCGCTCCAGGAGAGAAGCGGCAGCCGTCCGTAGGCGGAGCCGAAGGGCCGGCTCAAAGCCCACCAATGTTCCACCGGCACTTCCCCGCGCGCGATGGCCAGGAAACTCGTTAGGCGCGCTTCGCTCGCGAGGAGATCGTAAAACGAGGTGTCAGGCCGGCGCTCTGCCACCTGGTAGCCGATGGTAAAAATCCGCCGTTCCTCATCGTAGAGAAATCGCAGCCCCATGCCGGCTTCCAGTTGCTGGCTCTGGGCAATCAATTCGTCTAATTGCGCGAGCTGTTCCGAAGCGCTCTGGCGTGAATGCTCTACCTCGGTAACGAGAAGATCGAGCCACTCGCGCACTGCAGGAGGAATCTCCTGGTCCTCCCGTCGCTCATGAAAAGCAAGCAGCGGCACGAGCCCGGAAATGCCCTCGACGGCAATGTTGCGCAGCGAAAAGGTGGCCGCGAGCGCCTCCCGCCGGGATTCGTGCGCCGCTTCGCCTAACGACATCAATTGGGCCGCCGGCGTCATCAGAATTTCCACCGGCCGAAGATATTTATCGATGACCGAATTCCACGCCGCGACCTGCTTCGAAATTTGTTCCGCCCAGTAAGTACGCGGATCGGTTTCCCGCCCGCGGAAGTCGAGCAGAAGATCCTGCGTGGGCTGTTGAGCCGCCCGTACGCGCCGGATGACTTCCTCTAGATTCGCCGGCTCGCCCGCAGTCAGTTCCGCCAAGCGGAGAAACGCCGGAGTACGTTTCGCTTCCTCCATCGTGGCAGCGATTTGCCGGAGCACGCCCAGCGTGTCGGCTATTCCACGCAACGCGCCCGCATCCAGAAGGGGGCGCGCGGCCAGTTCATCGCAGCTAATCTCAAAAGTCCACAGGCTGGCGAGTAAATTGCCGCTGTCCACGGTTGAGACATAGCGTGGACGCAGTGGTTCGAGCGTGCTCAGGTCGTACCAATTAAAGAGATGGCCTTCGAAACGCTCGAGCCGGCCCACCGTTTCCAGCGTGCCGAGGTTGCGCTCCACCAGGTCGTCGATCGTGATGTAACCAAAATCATTGGCCGCCACGGTCGCCAGCATCCACAGCCCGATGTTCGTCGGTGAAGTGCGCAGGAAAATTTCCCGGCTTGGCGTTTCCTGGACATTGTCCGGCGGCAGCCAGGAGGTCTGCGGTCCGACAAAATCATCGAAGTATCTCCAGGTTCGTCGCGCGGCCGTGCGCAGGAACCGCCGATCCTCCGCCGTTAAAGTTCCACCGCGCCAGCTCTTCGCGGGGCGATTGATCACCATCACCGCCACCGGAAAGAGCGCCCACAAAAGGAGGAACGGCGCGACGGCCACCATCGCCGAAGTTCCCCGCCAAGCCGCGCCGGCGAAAAGAAGCACGCTTGCAGCCGGGATCCAAAGCCGGCTCAGAACAAACTGCCGTTCCTGATTTCTTGCGCGCTGGTGAGCGTCTAGCGCCGTCTCCCATTCGAGCATTAGCCGATGCGACGCGATCCGCCGGTAGGTGACGCGAGCGATCGCATCGAGTGCCATGCCCGCATAATCCGCCAGAAAAATAACCGCGAACACCGAGCGCAGCAGGCGGTCGCGCGGATCGCGCCAGAATCTCGTGCCGGGCGGCAGCGGATGGAACAGAAGGCCGAGGAGAGAATTCAGGACCGGCCACAACATCAGGCCCGCAATGATCCCGCTCCACAACATCGGGGCGGGCGTGCAAAACCAGCCCGCCAGGAGGAGGGCCACGATCGCTGGCGGCACCAGACTGCGGCGCAGATTGTCGAAGATCTTCCAGCGGTTGAAGGCGGAAAGCGGGTTGGGTTCAGTGCCGCCGCCCACGGGCACGCGCGGTTTCAGCCAGTCAATGATTTGCCAATCGCCGCGAATCCAACGGTGCTGCCGATTCCACCACGCGATGTAACTGCTCGGAAAGACATCCAGCAGTTCAATGTCGGTCGCCAGCCCCACCCGGACATGGCAGCCTTCCAGCAAATCGTGACTCAACAAGTGCGCCGTTGGAAATCGTCCGGACAAGAGGTCGCAAGACGTCTGCAGTTCATAGATGCCTTTGCCGTGATAGCTGCCTTCTCCGACCAGATCCTGGTAAACGTCGGAGACGGCGTGTGTGTAAGGATCGATCCCGCGAGGATCGGCAA
>CATPAW010000202.1 GCA_955652255.1 uncultured Chthoniobacterales bacterium
ATTGAATACGAACGCGCTCGGCCGTGGTCTCGTCGGACATTTCACGAAGTGTGTGACGAATGAAGGCGTGCGCTTCCTGCGCTTGTTCCGGAGTGGCGTTGCGGCCGGTGCCGATGGCCCAGACCGGTTCGTAGGCAATCACGGTTTCCTGTAATTCTTTCGCGCCGAGAGTAGCCAGACTGCCGTGCAGTTGGATCGACAATATCTTTTCGACTCTTCCTTTGTCGCGCTGGACCAGCGTCTCGCCGACGCAAACGATTGGGCGCAACGTCGCTTCATGCGCAGCGCGCACTTTCTGGTTTACGATTTCGTCGGTCTCGCCAAATAACGTGCGGCGCTCGCTGTGCCCGAGGACGACGTAGCGCACGAACAAATCGCGCAGAAGAGCGGTGCTGATTTCGCCGGTAAACGGGCCGTTGCGCTCCCAATGCATGTTTTGCGCGCCGATCTTGATGTTTTGCGATTTGCCGAGTGCTTCCGTTACTTTCGCAATCGCCGTGAACGGCGGCACGATGACCACTTCGACATCGGCAATGTCGCCGAGCTCAAGAAGCAACGACTCGACAAATCGCGCCGACTCGGCCTGGGTCATGTTCATCTTCCAATTAGCGGCGACGATTTTCTTGCGCATAAAATTTTTCTGACAGAATGGACAGAATCTACAAAATCGATTTCGAGCAAAAACTCATTTTGACCACTTTGTCTAAGTCTTGTCGGTCAACGCCGCTACGCCAGGAAGTTCCCTGCCTTCGAGTAATTCAAGCGAAGCGCCGCCGCCGGTGGAAATAAATGTCATTTTGTCGGCGAGTCCGGCCTGTTTTACTGCCGTCACGGAATCGCCGCCGCCGATGATGGTGGTCGCGCCAGATTGAGCGAGCGCTTCCGCAATCGCGATTGTTCCTTCCGCGAAATCCGGAATTTCAAAAATCCCGACCGGCCCATTCCACAAAATCGTTTTCGCCTTTGCGATTTCCTCCCGGTAAAGCGCGATCGTCGCGCTGCCGATATCGACCGCCTGCCAGCCATTGCTGATGCCGTGTTGACGCGACAGCCGGCTCGTGTTCTGGACCGGCGCGCCCGCGCGAATTTCCTGCGCTTCCAAAACATCGACCGGCAACAAAAACTTAACGCCGCGTTTTTTTGCAAGATCGACAAGGTCATTTGCGAGATCGAGCTTGTCGCCTTCGACGCGGCTCGCCCCGATCGGAATTCCCTGGGCCTGGAAAAACGTGTTCGCCATCGCGCCACCGATCAAAATCGTGTTCGCTTTTTCGGTGAGCGCTTTAAGCACGCCGATTTTGTCCGAAACTTTTGCGCCGCCCATGATAACAACGAAAGGCGGGGCCGGTTCGTCGAGTTCTTCGTGGAGATATTTCAGTTCTTTCTCCATCAAAAATCCCATGGCCGATTGCGCGACGAATTTCGTGATGCCCGCCGTGCTGGCATGCGCGCGATGCGCCGCGCCAAAGGCGTCGTTGACATAAACATCGCCCAGTTTGGCGAGCGCCTCGGCGAATTGCGGATCGTTCGCTTCTTCCCCCGGTTGAAAGCGCAAATTCTCGAGTAAGGCAACGTCAGCTGCGTTCATGTGCGCGATGATTCCCTCCGGAATGGCGCCAATAGTGTCGGTGCTGAAAATGACCGGATGATTGATAAGCGAATGCAAATGATCGCCGATTGGCCGCAACGAATATTCTTCCACGCGCTTGCCTTTTGGCCGGCCGAAATGCGACATCAAAATCGTTTTGGCATCGCGCTCACGCAGATAATTGATTGTCGGCAAACTTTCGCGGATGCGCGTGTCGTCCGTGATGTCGACCTTGCCGTCGCGTTCTTCGATCGGCACGTTGAAATCGACCCGCACCAACACGCGTTTGCCGCGGACATCGAGATCGCGAAGGGAAAGCTTGCTCACGTAATCTCGTGCTCCTGTTCCCTAACCCAACCACAGAAGTCAATCGCTTCGCGATAGACATCGAGTTTCTCATGATCGAAATAAATTCTCATGTCTCAATAAGAATCGATCACGAGCACCAGCACGATTACGAGTTTCTATTTCGCTAGCAGTTCCAGCATTTCCACGCAGCGATTGCTGTAACCCCACTCGTTGTCGTACCAACCGACGATTTTCACAAACCGATTGCCCAGCATGATCGTCAATTTGCTGTCGAAAATGCACGAATGCGGATTGCCGATGATGTCGTGTGAAACCAGCGGCTCGTCGCTGAATTCAAGCACGCCTTTGTAACTTTTGTCCGCCGCCGCCTCTCTGAACGCCTGATTGACTGACTCCGCAGTCGCATCTTTTTCGAGCACGGCCGTAAAATCCGTGACCGAACCGTCCGGTGTCGGTACGCGAAACGCGCCGCCGTTCAGTTTGCCTTTCAGCTCCGGAATGACTTCGCCGATCGCTTTGGCCGCGCCGGTACTCGACGGTATGATGCTGACGGCGGCGGCGCGCGCGCGGCGCA
Organism: uncultured Chthoniobacterales bacterium; assembly: GCA_955652255.1. Classification (GTDB taxonomy): domain Bacteria; phylum Verrucomicrobiota; class Verrucomicrobiia; order Chthoniobacterales; family UBA10450; genus UBA10450. Next base: position 2,472 of record CATPAW010000202.1, read on the forward strand.
AATCCTCGTGAGGAAAATCGAGAATGCGCTGATCGTTCGTGTAACTGTGGATCGTGCTCATGAAACCGTGCGTGACGCTGAACTTGTCGTGCAAAACTTTCGCGAGCGACGCAAGGCAATTGGTCGTGCAACTGGCATTCGAAACGATCCTGTGCTTCGCCGGATCGTAAATGTTATCGTTGATGCCCATGCAAAGCGTCGCGTCGGGACTTTTTGCCGGCGCGGAAATGAGGACGCGTTTCGCACCGGCTTTGCTCAAATGCAGCTCGGCCTTGTCGCGACTCGTAAAAAAGCCGGTCGACTCGAGCACAACATCGACATCCAGTTTTTTCCACGGCAGGTTCGCCGGGTCGCGTTCTTTCAAGATCTTAATCTTGTGCCCGCGCACGACGATGTTTTCCTCGTCATAGCCGATCTCGCCATCGAATTTCCCGTGAACCGAGTCCCATTTGAGCAAGTGCGCGAGCGTTTTGGTGTCAGTCAGATCATTGATTGCGCGCAGCCGCTCAACCTGTTTTTGCGACATGGCGCGGAGTACGTTGCGCCCAATGCGACCGAAGCCATTGATTGCGTAGTTAGCCATAATCGTATTTGCGAATTTCGATCTTCGTTTTGAAATTGCTGATCACACTTTCGTCAGCAACAAGTGAGGCCGGGAAAATAAATGCGTAAACGGGTGAAGCAATGGCGAAGTGGCGCATTCCTGGGAATGATATTGTCGCTCTTGTGCGCACAATCCGGCCACGCCGCCGGGCCCGAACTACCACGAATGAAAACGATTTTTGTTTTCGGCGACAGCTTATCGGACGGATTTCTACTCAAACGCACCCAGGCCTATCCCGCGCTGCTCATCGACAAATTGCGCGATGCCGGTTTGAGATTCGAAGTCATCAACGCCAGCGCGAGCGGCGACACAACCGACGGTGGATTGCGCCGGCTGCCGCCGCACCTCAAACGCAAGATCGACATCTTCATTTTAGAGCTCGGAATCAACGACGCGTTTCGTGGCGCGACGGTTGATGAGATTCGAAATAACCTGCAAGCGGTCATCGACAAAGTGAAAGCGCGCAACCCGAATGCGCGCATCGTCATCGCGGGAATGCAACTTCCGAATTCTTCGGCCGATGACTATGTCTTCGCCTTTGGCAAAATGTTCAGCGAGCTTGCCGCGAAAAATAAGGCCGCGTTCGTCCCGTACCTGCTCGAGGGCGTGGCGGGCGATCCGTCGTTGAATTTGCCGGATGGCATCCATCCAAATGCCGCCGGTCACCGCATTCTTGCTGAAAATGTCTGGCGCGTGCTCGAACCGATCGCGCGCGAGACGGCCAGCACGCCTGCGAGTAACGTAAGATAAGTCGTGGAACCAAGCGACCCTCATAACCCTGAACGCGCCGATCATACGATTGTCGAAACGATCGAGATCGCAACGGAGGGAGAGGATTGCGATCAATGCGTGCGAAGGTTACGCCCGATGCTAATGAAGATTAATGGCGTGCGAGATGTGACTGTCGATCTCGCCCGCGAACGGGTCGTCGTCACGTTCGATGCGCGCAAAACGCACGCACCCGATTTGCACGACGCGATCCTCAAAAGCGGCTACAAACCCGCGCGTTCCACTGGCTTGTAGCCACGGCGCTGTGCGCCGTCGGGCCTGGACGTGCACAGGCACGTGGCTACAGGTGTCAAACCGCCGGCTGCTGCTGGGTGAGACAGTGAAATGTGCCCAGGCCCCAGATTAATTCGCGACAATCGATTCCGATGACGCGGCGATTTGGAAAACACTTTTGCAAGATCGACAACGCGATTTGATCGGCGGGATCGGCAAATGTCGGGCAAAGCACGCAACTATTTGCGATGTAAAAGTTGGCGTAGCTAGCGGGCAAGCGAAGATCTTCGCGCACAATTTTTTTCGGCATCGGCAAGGTGATGATGTCGATCTTACCCGCCTCAGGCGGATCGATCTTCATCCCGCGCAAGCGTGTGAGATTTTCCTGAAGTGTTTCGTAGTTTTCGTCATCGCGCCTTTCTTCGACAACCGTGACGACCGTTCGCTCGGAGACAAAGCGCGCGAGATTGTCGATGTGACCGTCGGTATCGTCGCCAGTGATTCCATCGCCGAGCCAGACAATCTCGCTGACACCAAGAAAATCGCGCAGCCGCTTTTCGATTTCCTCGCGCGATAAATTTGGGTTTCGATTTTTGTTTAACAAACACGATTCGGTCGTGAGGAGTGCGCCGGCGCCGTTTACGTCGATCGAGCCGCCTTCCAAAATCATGCGCGGATAAAAAACGGGCAGATCGAGAAGGTCGGCCACGCGCCTGGGGACGACTTCATCGAGATCGAACGGCGGATATTTATTTCCCCAGGCGTTATAATCCCAATCGACGACTGCCAATTTTGGATCGGCATCGCGCGTCAAAAAAACAGGACCGTGATCGCGGCACCAGGGTTCGTTTGTTGGAATGCGATGAAACGCGACGCGGGCAAGATCGATCCCGCGACTGCGGGACAACGCGGCGCGCACCTCGGCCTCATGCGCACCGTTGCAAACATTGATGCAGACCTGCTCGGATTCGAGCAGCGCTTCGACCATCGCCCGCAGAGTTGGCAAGACGCGATCAAACGAACTGGGGAAACTGATTCCCTCGCGCCGCGGCCAGGAAAGCCAGGTCGCCGCGTGCGGTTCCCATTCCGCCGGCATGCGATAACCGAGTTGTGCGGGCGTTTCGGCGAATTGTCGATCCATCAGAAACAGCGAACGTTCAACGTTCAACACTCAACCTTCAATGCAGAAACTAGCAGGCCTTAAGGCTCAGGTGAGCGCGGGCTGCCAGTCCGCGGCCGCCGACAGCTTGCCGGCAACACTTCGCGAGGCGAACGGAAGTTGCCCAAAACGTCTCGGCAAGCTGCCGAGACGGACAGGCTGGCAGCCTGTGCTCCCCCAGCGAGCAGGCTGATTCCCCTGCCAATGCCCGGTCCCGGTTAAGCCGCTGCCGACGACGTCGTCGGTTTGTAAATCGCACCGACGATTGCGCCAGCCACGATCATCTCGATCAAGCCGCCGACGCTCCAATAGACGATGAGCTTGGCGGGGAGGGGCTGCACCGCATACATCATCATGCGCGCGCCGATCGCCAAAATCTCCAGCATAATTCCAAGCCGTATTCCGGCGGCCACACCACCACCGGCGAAACCGCTCGCATAGATCATCACAAACGCCAAAACCAGGATCGCTTGGCCAATGATGATCCAATGGAAAAGGTTCATCGTTTCATTTTGCGGGCGCCAGAGACTTTGCGTCTGCGCATAAACATCTTTCAGGAACACGCTGTTATACAGCCAGCCCCAGAGAAAAATGAAAACGAACGCGGCGAGGAAGGCGAGGGAAAATCGTTTCACGATCTACACCGCCGTGCTCGGCTTGTAGAGCGCGCCCACGATTGCGCCCGCGATCCCGAACTCGAGCAAGTTACCGACGATCCATCCGCCGAGGATTTTCGGCGTCAGCGGTTGCACCGCGAATGTGACCAAGTTGTCGCCGATATACAGGCACGCCACCAGGATTCCCAATACAATGCCCGCAGCTGCGCCGCCGGCTGGGACGAAGCGGGCGTAGAGCAGAGTGAGAAAGAACGCCATCACCACATGCCCCAAAATCAGCCACGGAAAGTGACTGCCAAAGTCCGCTTCGGTCCGCCAAAGCGCCGGGACTTCATTATGGATCTCCTGCATGAACTTCCCGTACCAGAGAAATCCAAACAGGAAGATGAAAACGAACGTGACAATAAATGCGATGAAGAATCTTTTCGGGTTCATAAGTTTTGATTTGTTCGGTTGCCGTAAAACCCTGCGGACTTGATTGCAAAATTCCGGGCAGCTTGTCGAGGTAAATCGGTAGGGCGACGCTCTGCGGAGCCGTGGAATTAATTCGTCGGCTCGACAGAGTCTCGCCCTACCGTACGTTTGTCCATGCGTGCGTCATTCCTGGCGGCAGCGATAACTCTGTTAGTCGCCAATCTCTCGTCGGCCCAAATTGATCGTATCACCGGAAAGAATTTTGCGACGCGCTCAGAAGTCGTGGCGCGGCACGGAATGGTTTGCACGAGCGTGCCGGCGGCGACGCAAGTTGGGATCGATATACTGAAGCGCGGCGGAAGCGCGGTCGATGCCGCCATCGCCGCAAACGCGACGCTCGGTTTGATGGAGCCGGTCTCGAACGGGATCGGCGGCGATCTGTTCGCGATCGTTTACAGCGTGAAGGAAAATAAACTTTACGGAATCAACGGCAGCGGTCGCTCGCCACTCGGGTTGAGCTACGAGCAGATGAAAGCCGAGCTCGCGAAATTGCATCGCGAAACGATTCCGCCGACCGGAATGTTGCCGATTAGCGTGCCCGGAACAGTCGATGCATGGGCTGAGCTGCAAAAAAAATTCGGCAAGCTGAAATTCAGTGACGATCTCGCGCCGGCGATTCGTTACGCCGAGGAAGGTTTTCCGGTCACCGAGCTGATCGCGTACTATTGGGCGTTCGGTCCTCGGCTCTACAAAGGTTTTCCCGGCGCGTTTCTCGAAACTTACACGCTCGATGGCAAAGGGCGCACACCGGCCAAAGGCGATATTTTTAAAAATCCCGCGCTCGCCAAAACGTTGCGCTTGATCGGTGAGAAAGGCCGCGACGCTTTTTATAAAGGCGAGATCGCGGACAAGGTCGACAATTTCATGTCGGCCAATGGCGGATTCTTGCGCAAAGCCGATTTCGAAAAACACGCATCGACATGGGTCGATCCGGTCTCGATCAATTATCGCGGCTACGACGTGTTCGAATTGCCGCCGAACGGCCAGGGCATCGCCACGCTCCAGATGTTGAACATTCTCGAAGGCTCCGATCTACGCACAATGGGACGCAATTCACCCGAGACGTTGCACACGATGATCGAAGCGAAGAAAATCGTTTGGGCCGATCGCGCGAAATTTTATGCCGATCCCGCGTTCGCGAAAATTCCGCTGAAAGGGTTGCTTTCGAAAGAATATACGGCCGAGCGTCGCAAGTTGATTGATCCGAATCACGCGGCGAAAAAAGTTGAAACCGGAAATCCGGCGCTCGATCAAGGCGACACCATTTACCTGTGCACCGCCGACGATGAAGGCAACATGGTTTCGCTTATTCAAAGCAATTACCGCGGCATGGGCAGCGGCATTGTCGTGCCCGGGCTCGGATTCATGTTTCAGGATCGCGGCGAACTTTTCTCGATCGAGCCGGGCCATGCGAACGTGTACGCGCCGGGCAAACGCCCGTTTCACACCATCATTCCGGGATTCGTCATGAAAGATCGACAACCGTGGCTCGCGTTCGGCGTGATGGGCGGCGGCATGCAACCACAAGGTCACGTGCAAGTGCTCACGAACCAGATCGATTTCGGTTTGAATGTGCAGGAAGCCGGCGACGCCTCGCGCTGGCAACACGAAGGCGATAACGAGCCAACTGGCGAGAAATTATCTGAGTCCGGCGGCTACGTCGAAGTCGAGAGCGGCATTCCCTACGAAACCGTCCGCGAATTGCGCAAACGCGGACACGACGTGCGTTTCGACGTCGGCGGCTACGGCGGTTACCAAGCCATCAAAGTCGAAATGCACGATGGCCAGCGCGTTTACGTCGGCGCGAGCGAATCACGCAAAGACGGACAGGCAGCGGGATATTAGTCCTCCGCATTGTCGATCTTGTCTCTGTCGCTCGCATGGCGCACGATTGGCAGGTGCTGACGCAAACCGAGCAACGCGCTGACGAGCAACTCGTCCGCGCGATTGGCATTCCGGCGCTGACGGCGAACATCGTTAACTCCACCATCGGCGCGGGCATTTTCGTTTTGCCGGCGCTGGTCGCCAAAGGACTCGGCTCGGCGGCGCCGCTTGCTTTCCTCGCGTGCGCCATCGCGATGGTCCTGTTCGTGACCTGTTTCGCCGTCGCCGGCAGCCGCGTCTCGCTGACCGGAGGCCTTTACGCGTATGTCGAAGTCGCGTTCGGCCGTTACGTCGGATTTCTCGCTGGCGTGCTTTACGGTATCACGGCCATCACTGCCGTTGCCGGCGTCGTAGATGTTCTTGTGAATTCAATCAGGGGGGTCGTGCCCTTGTTAGGTAACCCGATCATTCGCGTCGTCGTCATGTTTTTGGTTTACGGCGTACTCGTCGTCATCAACGTCCGCGGCGTGCGCGCCGGCGCGGGAGCGGTGACCACGGTGACGCTGGCAAAACTTTTGCCGTTACTCCTATTTGTGGGGGCGGGAATATTTTTCATTCATCCAGCGAACATCGTGTGGTCGGGCTGGCCAGGGAGCAAAGCGCTGGGCGACAGCGTTCTGCTTTTGATCTTCGCTTTCGTCGGCGTAGAAGTCGGGCTCATTCCGAGCGGCGAGGTCAAGAATCCCGCGCGCACGGTCCCGCGCGCGATCTACATCGCACTCGCAATCACGACCGTGCTTTACATCATGATCCAGTTGGTGGCGCAGGGAACTCTCGGCGCCGACCTGGCGAACCATCCGAACACGCCACTCGCAGAAGCAGCTTCGCGTTTTCTTGGAAACCTTGGCCGCACCATTCTGCTCGCCGGCGCGACGATCTCCGCCTTCGGTTTTGTAACGAGCGACATTCTGAGTTCGCCGCGAATGCTATTTGCTGTTGGGCGCGACGGTGTATTGCCGGCTTGGTTCGCGCATGTCCACCCCCGCTACCGTTCGCCCGATGTCGCCATCATTACCTACGCTGTGATCGCCTTCGCTCTTTCCGTGAGTTCGAGCTTCGAAACGCTGGCGGTGCTCTCAAACGTCGCGGTCTTGCTGATGTATTTGCTTTGCTGCGCCGGAGTATGGCTTTTAATCCGCCGCAACGTGCGGACGGATGGGGCGCCGTTCATTTTCCGTGGGATGCAGATCATGCCGGGACTTGCGATCACTGTCATTCTTTGGCTTTTCTGGTTAACGCAACCTTGGGACAAATTCGCCAAGATCGGAGCCATTCTCGTTGGCACGTCAATTCTATATCTACTGCGAGTAAAATTGCGACGGGCCTAATTTTTTGGTGCTTTGATCTCGGCGAGCTTTTGTTCCGCGCGGGAGACGTCAGATTTGTGCGCGCTGCCAAGAGCGAGAAGTTTTTGTTGTCGATGTAAATTCGTTTCCGCGGCCTCGAGTTCGGCTTGGGCAAGCTTTGTCGCCGACCCATGCGCGGCTTCAGTCGCAAGCGTCAGCACAGATTCGGCCTGTGCCAGATCGGTTCTTGAAATTTCGCCAGCCGTAAAGCGGCTTTGCTGAGCGATGAATTCTTCGTTCGCGCGCGCGAGACGTGCATTCGCGAGAGCACACCCCAAGCGGATGATTTTTAATGCGCGCTGTTCCACTTCCACTTGCGAGAGCACGCCGATTTTGCAAAGCCTTTCCGTGCCTGCGGCGTTTCTCTTCGCGCGTTCAAATTGCTTTTCCAAAGTCTGGACATTCGGCAGCGGGGTCGGCGAAACGGCGACCGCTGAAGAAGGCTCGATTGAGCGATTTGGGATCAACAATGGCGGCTCGATGTCGAACGAATCACCGGAATCGTCTTCTGGCGGTTTAGCTGCGCCCAAAGCGGCCATTGCCGTTGCGAAAATCGCGACCGGCAACGCCAACGATCGTCTCATGCGACCAAGAGTATCGTGCAAAAATTTTCTTTTCGCCGGCAAACAATATGGCATATCACACGCTTCCAAAGGGGTTGTGCATCCAATTCGTCTGAAAGTTTTATGTGGCGCAGCACTTTTCGGCATCTTCATTCCATCGACGATTGCCGCTGAGTTTCCCTCTCGCGGGCCGACCGTACCTGGCAGCGTCGCGCGCATTCGCTGGGGCGGCCAGGCAGCCGCGCCGGAAAGAGCGCCAGTGGCGGTGAAGCGGGCGATTTGGGCGGCAAATCAACTTCGCTCCAAGCCTTATCGGTACGGCGGCGGTCACCGCTCGTTCCACGATCGCGGTTATGATTGCTCCGGCACAGTCTCGTATGCGCTTGGAGCTGCGGGGCTAATCAAGTCGCCGATGAGCTCAGCCGATTTTCGCCGCTTTGGTCAACGCGGCCGCGGCAAATGGATCACGGTTTACGCCCGCAACGGCCACACGTTCGCCATCATCGCAGGGCTACGCCTCGACACCACGCCGTATCTCACCGCGCACGATCGCTGGGCACCCAGCTGGTACTCCAGCGTGCGTATGCCTTTGGGGTTTGAAGCGCGGCATCCGGTCGGTCTGTAGTTCCCGGCCAGGCGTCGCGTTCATCTAGCGCTCCGCCGTTGTCGGATCGATGATGGACTTTACTTCCGAGATGCGATTTGCCGGGAAGCCGCCTTGCTCAGCATGCACGCCCACCATCTTTTCGTTTGGCGCGATGTAGACACAATAAAGTTTGTCGCCCGTGACATAGCTCTGCAGCCACTGAATCTGCGGACCAAGATTTCGGAGTACTCCGCGGGATTTCTGCGAGATCGCTTGCAACTCGTCCTTCGACAATTTACCGGCATTCGGAATCTCACGCTCGATAACGTACTTGGGCATAAACAACTAGCGCGTAGTCAAAATCGAAGTTCAAGTCAAACCGACACGCGAGGTCCAAACAAGATAATGCACTCAAACAAATCACGGCGCCAGAACGCAAGATCGCCCCGCCTAAGGCGGGCGAGATCGACATCTAGCGCGCCGGACTTTGGTTTCACGCTATCAGAGCTGCGCGCATTGCGGGCGTTGAAAACGCCGGCGGGCATTCAGCGGTTTGTCGACGACTTGCCCTACAACCTGAGTTACACGGCGCGATCGCCCCGGAAAGTCTTGCATGATCGCACGGCCTCGTGCCTCGAAGGCGGAATCTTCGCCGCTGCCGCCTTGCGCATCCTCGGATTTCAGCCGCTCATCTTCGATCTTGAAGCCGAAGGCGACACCGATCATGTAGTCGCCATTTTCAAGGTGCAAGAAAGTTGGGGAGCAGTTGCGAAATCGAATTTCACCGGCTGCCGTTATCGCGAACCGGTTTACCGCAGCTTGCGCGAGCTGGCCATGAGCTACTTCAATATCTATTTTAATTTGCGCTGGGAACGCACGCTGCGCCGTTATTCGCGCCCAGTGAATCTCGCCCGCTTCGATCATCTCAACTGGATGACAACGCCAAAACCGATTTGGTTCGTCGCCGAACACCTCTGCGACATCTCGCACATCTCGCTCTTAACATCGACAATGGAAAAAAACCTGACTCGCGTCGATCCTCGCACGATCAAAGCCGAAATGACCGGTCATCGAAAGAAATAGGTTCCGCCGTCGTGCTATACGTGAATCACGTATGCCTTGCTCTTCGCAATGGGGAGAGAGCGAAAGGCAAGGTCTAAGACACTTGCGAACCGCACACGCGGTTTGCCATCGAAATCGCTTCCTGTTCGAGCGGCGCTTGTGAGTAGCCAATCGTCAAGCACTCGAAAAGATACTTGCGGAGGAACGGAAGAATTCCGCCGAGCCGCTCGTACTGCGCGGTGTGCGCGAGCTCATGCACAATCAGCGAGCGATCCGAGCGAATAAAGATGCCGTGGCACAAAGCCAGGCCTCGTGGCGCTGGAGTAAGAAATCGGATCGCTCCCGCCGCCGCTTTTAAAATTGGATGCCGCGGCGCCGGGATTTCATCCACTTGCAAGAGGCGGATACGCTTGGGATTTCGGACTCCCATTGCCACCGCATCGACAATTTCATCTTCAGCCAGCGGCACACCTTCCCGTAAAATTCGTTCCTCCTCCTCAGTCGCCCATTGCACCGCCAGTGGAAGCAGTGTTTCAAATTGTTCAGGCACCGATTCTTCACCCATACAGGCAGAACGGAGCAAGAACCTGGCCTGATAATTGGCGTCATGGCTGGAAAATTAAGCTGAGGCGACTCTTGTGGAGTTTACCTAGGGAGAAATGCTTGCGACACGGTAGCGTCTAACACATTCGCGCGAGCAGAGCCGTGAGGCCGCCTCAAAGCGGCCTGCAATTTTTCGCTTGGCACGCTAATGTATTCCATGAGCGTACAAGTTTACGGCTGCAATCACGTGGCCATCGAAGTGGACGATATCAAAAAGGCGATCGCGTTTTACCAGGATGTTTTCAACCTCGAAAAGCTCGACCGCGGCGAAGGTGACGCCTTTTTCAAACTGGGCGAGCATCAATTCCTCGCCATTTTTGAAGTGAAGAAATTACAACCGGCGAACATGCGCCACTTCGGAATCATGGTGCGCGACGAACAGCAGCTCGCGGAAGTGCGCAAGAAAATCACCGGCAAATACAAATTAAAACTCGAGCCGCCGTTCCGTTGCGACTTTCGCGACCCTTGGGGCAATCGCATTCAAGTTGTCGATCTTCACGACGAATCGCTCATCTGGCTCCTGCCTTATCGCGAAGTGCAGAAAGCGGGAATAAAATTGTCGACGGATTAAGAGCTCGCACAACGATCACTAAGGGCACAAAGAGATTTTGGATTTGTGTTGCGTCGTGTCCGCTGTGTTCTTTGTGCGAGTAATTTTCTGACGCTACATTTACACGCATGAGTAAGCTCGCCGGCAAAAACATTCTTATCACGGGCGCGTCGCAAGGACTCGGGCGCGAGATGGCGCTGCGCTTCGCGCGCGAAGGCGCGGCCGGACTTTCGCTCGTCGCACGCCACCTCGATCAGCTTAATAAAGTGCGCGACCAAATCCGTAAACTCGCGCCCAAGATCGACATCGTCGTCATCGAAGCCGACGTGAGCAAACCGCGCGGCATCGAGCGTATCGGCGCCACCACGCTCGCGCAATTCAAAGGCCATCTCGACGTGCTGGTGAACAATGCATCGACTATCGGGCCGTCGCCCATGCCGAACCTGCTCGATTATCCGGTCGAAGATTTTCGCGAAGTGATCGACACGAATTTGATCGGACCGTTCCTTCTAATTAAGAACGCGTTGCCGGCGATGATCGAGCGCGGCGGCTCCATCATCAACGTTACGAGCGACGCGGGCCAGGTCGGTTATCCCGGCTGGGGCGCGTACGGCATTTCCAAGTTTGGCCTTGAAGGGATGTCGCAAACGTGGGCGTCGGAGTTGGAAGAAACCGGCGTGCGTGTCAATTGGGTCGATCCGGGAAACATGAACACGGCGATGCATCGCGCAGCGGAGCCGGAGGAAGATCCGGCCGAATGGACGAATCCTGCCGACGTAACTGACGTGTTTGTTTTCCTCACTTCCGATGCATCGAAAAATGTGAGCGGCAGACGCTTTCAAGCGCAGGAAGATTGGAAAGCAGAGGTCTCGCACGACGGGCACAAAGGAAACAAAGTAATAGAAAATTAATCCTTCGGATTTCTTTGTGACCGTTGTGGACTTGGTGCGAAAATTCTTCTGATGCCTACGCCGTTCACATTCACGCTACCGCCGGAATTAAGCGCGAAAGAGCCGCCGGAACGTCGTGGGATTAGGCGCGATCAAGTTCGCCTGCTCGTGATCGATCGCAAAACCGGACGCATCGAACACACACGTTTCGATAAGATCGACAATTACCTTCGCGAAAACGATCTGCTCCTTTTCAATTCAAGCCGCACGCTGCCGGCGTCGTTGCGCGGTTGCGATTGTAGCGCAGCGCACGGTCCCTGCATGGAAGTGCGTCTGGCCGAACGTTTACCGGACGATTCGTGGCTGGCGCTTTTGCTTTGCGAACAAGGCGATCCGTTCGGATGCGGGTTGCGTGCCGAAATGCAAATTCAATTCGCGGAAGGACTCAGCGCGACCGTGTTGGCGCGCGACGTGCGCATTCCGCGCTTGTGGAAATTGCGCTTCTCCACTTCGGGAACGCAGCTGATCGATCTTATCTATCGGCTCGGGAAACCGATTCGCTACGAGTACATCTCTGCGCCGTGGGACCTCGATTATTACCAAACCGTTTACGCGACCGAACCAGGCTCAGCCGAGATGCCGTCCGCCGGACGCGCGTTTACGTGGAAGTTGCTGCTCGATCTCAAGCGCCGCGGCATCGATACAGCCTATATCGTTTTGCATGCTGGACTTTCGTCTTACATGGATGACGAGCTCGACGCACAGCGGCCCGCGTCAGAAGAAGAATATTTTGTCAGCGCGACCACAGCGGAGAAAATCAATCGTGCGCGCGAAAACGGCGGCCGCGCCATCGCCGTCGGCACGACCGTCGTGCGCGCGCTTGAATCCGTTGCCGATGGAACGGGGCGAGTGCAGAAGCAGCACGGCTACACGCGGTTAAAGATCGACAATCACCATCGACTGAAAACGGTGGACGGGTTGCTCACCGGCTTGCACGAACCGGAAGCGAGTCATCTCGACTTACTGAGCGCATTTTTGCCGGCCGAACAGATTCGCGCTGCCTACGAGGAGGCGATTCAGAGAAAATATATCTGGCACGAGTTCGGCGACTTAAATTTGATTCTGTGATCTGTAGCCACGTCGCTGTGCGACGTCCGCGCCGGTTATATCAGTTGATGACGACCACAGGCCGGTGGCTACAGTGGAAGGCTAACTCCGAAAGGTTTCGCGTTCATTCCGAAAACCTTTCGCGACCGGGCGGCCGCCGCTACAGTTGTTTGCTGATGATCTCGTTCATCGTTCCAGCGTATAATGAAGAACTGGAGCTGCCATCGACCATCTCGGCCATTCGCGGGGCGGCGGAAGAGATCGAGAAGTACGAGATTATCGTCGTCGACGACGCGTCCACCGATGCCACGTCGGAGATGGCTGTAAGAACCGGTGTGCAAGTTGTGTCGATCAA
>CATPAW010000203.1 GCA_955652255.1 uncultured Chthoniobacterales bacterium
ATCGCTGTTTGAAGGTTTCGGAATTCCCGTGGCTGAAGCGCTGGTCGTCGGCGTGCCGGTTGCTTGCAGCAGCGCTTGCAGCCTGCCCGAAGTCGGGGGGGACACGGCCCGTTATTTTGATCCGCAGGAAGTTGAGTCGATTGCGCGTGTGGTGGAAGACGTCTGGGAAAATGCACCCTGGAACGCCACCACGGTGTCCAAGGGGCAGGCTCAGTCGCATCGTTTTAACTATCTCGATTCGGCGGCCGAGCTTCTTGACGGGCTCCGCGAAACTCCCGCGCGGCGAGAGACCCCCAGGCTGCGAGAAATCGCCGTCCTTGAGCCACCGCTGGTGAGCATCGTCACACCCTCCTACCAACAAGGCCGGTTTCTGCGGCAGTGCATCGAGAGCGTGCTTACTCAGGATTACCGGCAGATCGAGTATTTTGTTCTGGACGGCGGTTCGACCGATGAATCGCGGGAGATATTGAAAAGTTACGATGGGCGTTTTTTTTGGAAGAGCGAGCCGGACGGCGGGCAAACCAGCGCAATAAATTCTGGTCTACAACTTGCAAAGGGAAGTATCCTCGCCTTTCTCAACAGTGATGATCTGCTCCTGCCAGGGGCGGTCTCAACCATTGTCGATGAGTGGAAACGTCAGCCTAGTGTGGATTTGTTCTACGGGCGAGCCAACTATATCGATGAACATGGCGATATTATCCGCGAATACGATACGCGCGAGTTTCAACTCGAGGAGTTCAAGGGCCGCTGTACCATCTGCCAGCCGGCCGCTTTCTGGTGCCGGCGCATCATGGATCGCATAGGGCTCTTTGACGAGGATTTCCAGACGGCGATGGATTATGAATACTGGCAACGCATTGCTGTTAACAAAGGGCTTATCGTTCGCATCGATAAACTGCTGTCATGTTCGCGTGAATATTCGGCAACAAAAACGAAATCCCAGCGTGGCAAGGCATACAAGGACATTTTCAAGAGCCAGTGGCGTTACTGGGGGAACGTTCATCCAGAGTGGTGGATGGGATTCCTCGATTACTCCAAAAACGAGCGCCGCGCCCTGTGGAGTGCCTTCGTTCCCGCTTCCAAGTGCGGGGACTTATCTTATTTCCTCTCCCGTTTCCTTCGCAGGCGGTCTTTCAAGTTTGAATCGCCGAAGGCTCGCCGGCGCCGGAATATTTGGCAATAACAGCGTCCGAAGGGCCATCCGAGATTAATTGCCCTTCGTGCAACCAAATCGCGCGAGGGCAGAGTCGCGAGACTACTTCCATTGAATGGCTGATAAAAATAATGGTTCTGCCAGCCGCCGACACGTCGTGCATCTTGTCTAAACATTTTTTTTGAAACTCGGTGTCGCCCACAGCCAGAACTTCGTCGACGAGGAGAATTTCCGGATCGAGGTGCGCGGCGACGGCGAAAGCGAGCCGCACATACATTCCGGTGGAATACCTCTTTACCGGCGTGTCCAGGAACCTATCAATCCCGGCGAAGGCAACGATTTCGGCAAACTTTCGTTGAATCTCGACGCGCTTCATGCCGAGGATCGCGCCGTTCATAAAAATGTTTTCACGGCCGGTTAGCTCCGGATGGAAACCGGTCCCGACTTCGAGAAGCGCTCCAACGCGTCCGTAAATGTCTGCGCCGCCGGATGTCGGCTCAGTGATACGACTTAGAATCTTTAGCAAAGTGCTCTTGCCTGTTCCGTTACGTCCGATAATGCCGACTACTTCGCCCTTCTTAACTTCGAACGAAACGTCCTTAAGCGCCCAGAACGTTTCGGATGTAGCTTGGCCGTTTCTCTTCCATCGCGCCAGCATTCGCTGCGGTAAACCAATTAGATCATCACGCAGTGTCCTGTATCCCGGCAGTCCGTCCCGTTGATGCGCGATCTTGAAAGACTTGCTTAAGTTGTTGACAGCGATGGCGACGTCCGACATTTCGCGAAATAATCCAAAGACTAAATGATGTCGGCGAAGCCACGTTCGGCGCGGCGAAAGAAAAACGCGCCGCTGAAAAAGGCAACTAAGGACATTACGATCGTGATGCAGAGGAGATTAGGGTTCAGAACGCTGTGGCCCAGCACTGCCCACCGAAAACCTTCAATGAATCCGACAGCGGGATTCAAGGCGAACCACGGCCGCCACCGTTCAGGAATCATGCTTATTGGGTACACGACTGGACTTGCGTACATCCAAACTTGAATGAAATATTGCAATGCGTGTGTGCAATCACGGTATTTAACGCTGAGCGCGGAAAACCATAGGGCTACGCCAGTTGCGGTCAGAGTCATGAAGAACAGAAAGACAGGTAATACGGCCAGTCGAAATGTGGGCGGGACTCGATAAATCGCCATTAATACCAAAAGCACGACCAGTGTAACCGTGAAATCGACGAGCCCACGAAGGGTCTGGGCGAGGGGGAGAAGTAACTTAGGAAAGTAAACTTTAGAGACAAGCTGGGCGTTACGGACGAGACTGTTCCCGGCGTGTTGCAGCGCTTGCGAGAAATATGTCCAGACAGTCAAACCGCAGAAGACAAACAACAGGTAGGGCGCGCCGTCGCTTGGAAGCCTCGCCACTTGGCCGAAGACTACCGTGAAAATTATTGCTGCGATGAGGGGCTGCATCACCACCCAAGCAACCCCAAGCGCAGTTTGTTTGTAGAGAAGTTTCGTGTCGCGCTCTACCAAAATCCAGAGTAGGTCGCGATACTTCCAAAGTTCGCGAACGTTAAGCGCTGCCCAGCCTTTTGTCGGTCGAATGCGAAAAGTGGGCTTTTGCTGCCGGGCTTGCGTCCGAATTGGTGTCGCAGGTAGTTCAGCGACAGTGGTTACGCTGGGAGATTCCGTGCTCAAGGGAGCAATTTTAAGATAGCGTTCCCTGAGCGCAAGTGGTTTGGACGATTGAAATGGCAGC